>CAIPBN010000248.1 GCA_903863315.1 uncultured Verrucomicrobiota bacterium
CCAGTTGGAAGTGCGTTTGCGCGTCGGCGCGAGCGCCAGCGGACGGAGCCGAAGGGTGCAGGTAGGAATAACGCGGTCCCGTCCAGTTGGGGGCGATGGAGCTGGGCGCGGGGCGGCGCACGGGCTCCGGTGCGGGCGCTGGCGCTGGCGGGTCAGGGCGGAACACGGGCGCAACCGGTGCGGGCGGCGCGGGTTTGATTTCGGGCGGCGGCCGCACGGGCACAGGGGCCGGGGTCGGGGTCGGCTCCACGGCGGCAACCGGTGGTTTCACGACGGCGGCGACCATCACGGGTTTGGCGGGCTCGACTGCCGGCTTGGGCGCGGGCTTGGGCGTGACCACCACCGGGACCGGTGGTGGCGGGGTTGGAGCCGGTTCAGGCGCGGGCGCGGGCTTGACCACCGGGGCGGGCGCAACCGGTTCCGGTTTGGGCACCACGGCCACGGCCACTGGGGAGTTGGTCGGGGCGACGGGCACCGGCTTGGGCGCGGGCGGGCGCGGGGAAATCTCCGCTTCGAGCGTGGCCACGACTTGCTGGACCGCCGGGATCTGGTCGGTCGCAGGATTGAGCGCGAGGAAGTCCTTGTATTTCTGCAAGGCAAACGGCCGATGATCCACCGGCCGGCGGGGGAGGTAGTGGTGCGAAACCACGGCGGCATTGAAGAGCGCGGGAGCATAGGCAGCGTCCTGCTGCACGCCGTTGTTGAAGGCTTGGAACGAGTCAGCGATCCGGTTGCGATAGAGTTCCACGATGCCGAGGGTGTTCCAGACATCCGGCTGCTTGGGGTTCAACGCCAACGCGGCCTTGTGGCTCTTGGCCGACGCGTCGAACTGCCGGGCCAGCAGCTCGGCCCGCCCGCGCTTGAGCCAGCCATCGACCGATTGGGGCTGGAGCACGGTGTAGGCGGCAAACTCAACCGCCGCGTAAGCTGGCTGGTTCAGTTCCAGGAACAGGCAGCCGAGGTTGAAGCGGGCCGGGGCGAGATTCACATCCACCTCCAGCGCCTTGCGATACGCGCGGATGGCCTCGTTGGGCCGGCCGGCGTGATGGCTGGCCAGTCCGAGGTGGTTCCACGCCTGTGCGTTGCGCGGCAGCAGGACGGTGGCCTCGGTGAGCGCCACGACCGCAGGCTCGGGTTTGCCTTCCTTGAGCAGGCGCTCGCCGGTCAGCAGCGCGCGTGGTCCCGCCGGCATGCAGGCTGAGAGCGCCATGAGCGCCGCCAGAGAAAGAAGTCTTCCGGTGGCGACCCACTTTTGAATGGTCAGCATCGTGTCCGTCGGTAACATCCGCCGCTCGCAGTGTCAAGAAACGCACAGGACAGCGCGGAGAAAGGCCGGTTTGCGGAAGCGAACGCGGTGGCGCAGGAGCTTTTGAATCATCGTCCGGTTCCCGGCTCCCGGCCCCAACGCAGCTCCCAACACCGAGCTCCAACGGATCGGCGTGCGCTTGGGATTTGGCGCTGGCTGTTCCTCTGGTGCTGGGCGCTGGGCAGTTTCAGCTTCGCCGCCGCACCGTCCCTCACCGCTCCGCCGCAACTTCCGCTGGCCCGCGTTGTTGTCGTTCAGGATGCGCAGGCGATGGAGGCCTTCACCCCCCGGGCGGACATTGTGCGCGGCATGGTGGAGCGCGGCATCCTGGCGCACACGGGCAAAGCCACCGTGGCCGAGGCCTGGCGCAGCGTGGTGAAGACCAACGATGTCGTCGGCTTGAAAGTTTTCTCCGCGCCCGGCCACACCAGCGGCACGCGGCCTGCCGTCGTCGCGGCGGTGGTGCAAGGCCTCATCGCCGCCGGTCTGCCGCCCCGGAACATCGTCATCTGGGACCGGCAGGCGGTGGATCTGCGCATCGCCGGCTACTTCGAGTTTGCGACGCGTTACGGGGTGCGGGTGGCCGCCGCCGCCAGCGCGGGCTGGGATGAGAAGGGCTATTACGAAAACTCGCTCCTCGGCAACCTGGTCTGGGGTGACGCGGAGTTCGGTCGGAAAGGCGAGGGCATCGGGCGCAAGTCCTACGTTTCCAAGCTCGTCGCCCGTGAGCTCACGCGGCACATCAGCCTGGCCCCGCTGATGAACCACAACCTCGCGGGCGTGTCCGGGCATCTGCACAGCCTGGCGCTCGGCAGCGTGGACAACACGCTCCGGTTTGAGTCCTCGCCGCGCGCCCTGGCCGAGGCCGTGCCGGAGATCTTCGCGCTGCCCGCCCTCTTTGACCGCCTCGCGCTCTGCATCACCGACGCGCTCATCTGCCAGTATCAAGGCGAGCAGTTGACCCGCCTGCATTACGCCACGCCCTTGAGCCAGTTGCGTTTCTCCAAGGACCCGGTCGCCCTCGACACGCTTTCGCTGGCGGAACTCGAGGCGCAGCGCAAACAAGCAGGGCTGCCCTCCACCAAGTTCTCCCCGGAGCTTTACAAGAACGCCGCGCTGCTGGAACTCGGCGTGGGCGACGCGCGGCAGATTCGCGTGGAGATGAAGTGACTTCCCACTCCTGGGCTGAAGCTCTCCTTTACTTCACCCCGGCCCGTTCCTACGCTCGCCGCCCGTTGGAGCCGGGGCTCTGACACAACCGCATGATTTCCGTTCTCACTGGTTTGGTGGCCGGGGCGATCCACGTCGTCTCGGGGCCGGACCATTTGGCGGC
>CAIPBN010000249.1 GCA_903863315.1 uncultured Verrucomicrobiota bacterium
CGCCTCGGAAAACGCCGTGACGCTGCTGCCCGCGTATTTCCAGGAGTTCAATCATCCGGGCGTGGTGTTCGTGCCGATCTCAGATGCCGGCGCGAAGTGGGATTTCATAGTGCTTTGGCAGCGTGGCAAAGTGCCCGCGAGCACGCGGGCGTTAGTGCAAGCGCTCAAAGAATCCGCAGCTCGTTTTGCCTGAGTCGCGGGAGGCTGATCACCACACCCTCCAACCCACCGCGCTCGTCCACGAAGCCTGGTTGCGGCTCGTAAGCGACGACGGGCAGCAGCAGTTCGGCATCGCGCCCACTTCTTCGCCGATGCCACCGAAGCCATGCGTGCATCCTCGCGAACCGTGCGCGTGAACACGACGTTGGATAAACTGGCCAGACTGGACGCGACGGAGGCGGAAGTGGTGAAGCGGCGACTGTTCGTGAGCCTGAAGCCGGGCGAAATCGCCGGCACGTTGGGCCTGTCGGAGAAGACCGTCCAGCGCCACGGGGCGCACGCGAAGGCGTGCGCTTTACACGCGGGTTAGACCGCATCCCGGCAAGGGGGAACTGCTGCTACAACTCGTTCTCCTTGTCCTCGTAGAATAGCCGGTAAGCGCGGTCGTAATCCGCCTCGGGAACGAGCACGTTCGCCTCGCGGTTCAGATCGCCGTCGTCCGGCAGCGATGGGTCCACGAACTCCTGCACCACCGCGATGCCGTGCTTCTCCAGCATCATCACGAGCATCTCGGTGTTGATGACCGGGCCAGTGTAGAAATGTTTCATGGCAGCTTGCGGGCGATCTGTTCTGCCAGCGTTGCCAGCCATTTCGCCGCCTCCGTCTTCGCCTGCTCGGGTGACGTAAGTTGCGTCAGACCGCTGGCGGATTGAAAGAGTTTCCGCAGCACCACCTCGTCCTGCACCACGCCGCCAAGGCCGAGGCACGGCAGCTTGCGCGCGCGGCAGCGCACCGCGATTTCACCCGGTCCCTTGCCCATCAGGGACGAGCGGTCCAAGGAGCCTTCGCCGGTGATAACCAAGTCCGCCGCGCGCAATTGCTCCTCCAGTTTCGCGTGCCGCGCGATGAGGGCGAAGCCCGGCTCGAGCTTCGCGCCCGCGAACGCGCACAGCCCGAAGCCCAGCCCACCCGCTGCACCCGTGCCCGGCACGCCCGCGAGGTCACGGCCGAGTTGCGCCTTCACCGTGTTCGCCAGCCGGCGCAACGCGCGTTCGGCGCTGGGGAATTCCTCCGGGCGCAGACCCTTCTGCGGCCCATACACGCGCGAGCAGCCGCGTGCCCCGAGCAGCTTGTTCTGCACGTCCACGGCGACGATGAGCTGCGGGAAGAGCTTGCGCCGGCGAGGGGCAACCAGGCGGTGCAACTGCTGGAGATGCGTCCAACGGACCAGCTCCTCCTTCCGCCCGTTGAAGAACTGCCAGCCCAAGCCGCGTGCCACTCCTGCCCCGCCGTCATTCGTCGCGCTGCCACCGATGCCCACGAAGCAGCGCCGCGCGCCCTGCTTCGCCGCCGCTTGCAACACGGCGGCCAGCCCCAAGGTGTCGAGCTGGAACGGGTGGAACTGCTTCGGCGGCAGCATCGCCAGACCGATGATGTTCGCGGACTCGATGATGGCTGTTTTGGACTTCGCATCCCACCACCACACGCCTTCCAG
>CAIPBN010000250.1 GCA_903863315.1 uncultured Verrucomicrobiota bacterium
AAATTCTGTCCGCCACCCGCACCGGGCAGCCCGCCTTGCAATACGGCTCCACGGCCGGCGATCCATTGTTGCGCGAGCTGACCGCGAAGCGGCTCACCCAACTTGATGCGCAAGCGACATCTCCAGCCCCTGTGGCGGCAGGCGTCTCGCCCGGCGGAGAGGACGCTCGTCAGTTCGAAAGCTTCTCGAACAAACGCGGCCGCATTCCGGGCGGCAGGATGCCGCCCTCTACGGCAGGCGGGACGCCCGCCGCCACACTCTCCCCCGCCCGCCTCCTCATCACGCACGGCTCTCAACAACTCCTCTACCTCCTCACGGAAACACTCTGCGATCCCGGCGACATCGTGCTCGTCGAGGATCCGACCTATTTCGTTTATCTCGGCATCGCGCAAAGCCACGGCCTACGTTGTCGCGGCGTGCGGCTGCTGCCCGATGGCGTTGACCTCGCGCATCTGGAACAGGTGCTGGAGGAACTCCGCCGCAGCGGCGACCTGCCACGTGTCAAGCTGCTCTACCTGGTCACCTACTACCAAAACCCCACCGGCTACACGACAAGCCAGGCGAAGAAATCCGCCGCGTTGAAGCTGCTGCGTCGCTACGAGAAGTTTGCCGGCCACCCGCTCTACCTGCTCGAAGACGCCGCCTATCGCGAACTGCGCTTTGCCGGTGACGACGTGCCCTCCGCACTCATTGCCCCGGGCGGAGCGGACCGCGTGTTTTATGCCGGCACCTTCAGCAAGCCTTTCGCCACCGGCGTGCGCGTTGGCTTCGGTGTGCTGCCAGAGCCGGTTCTCACCACCGCCACGCGCATCAAGGGCAACCACGACTTCGGCACCGCTAACCTGCTCCAGCAGTTGCTCACGCGCGCACTGGCGACGGGCGCTTACGAACGCCACCTGGCCGAGCTCCAGCGCCGCTACGCGCACAAGGCCCACGTGATGACTGATGCTGTCCGCGCCCATTTCCCATCGGATGTGGAATGGCGCGAACCGGAGGGCGGCCTTTATGTCTGGGCGCGCGCCCCGAAGCGTCTCCGCACCGGTCCCAAGTCGCGTTTCTTCCAAACTGCGTTGCGGCGGAACGTCCTCTACGTCCCGGGCGCGCTCTGCTATGCGGATGACTCCGCCCGCCGCAAGCCTGACCACGAGATGCGCCTGAGCTACGGCGGGGCCAACGAGCGCGACCTCACCGAGGGCATCAGGCGTCTGGGCCGGGCGCTGGCGGCCTGAGGCCAGCGACTCGTCACCAAATCCGTCTTTCGCCGCGCCCCACTGTGGTTAAACTCACCCGCATGAAACGCACCGCTTTGCTTTTGCTTCTGCTCGGCTTCGTCGCCAAGACTTCCGCCGTGGACATCATCGCGCACCGGGGCGCTTCGCACGACGCGCCGGAGAACACGCTCGCCGCCTTCAAGCTCGGCTGGCAGCAGCAGGCCGATGCCGTCGAGCTGGACATCTGGATGACCAAGGACGGCAAAATCATCGTCTCCCACGACGCGGACACCAAACGCGCCACCGGCATCGCGAAAAAAATCCCCGAGTGCACGCTCGCTGAACTCCGCACGCTTGATGCCGGCTCTTGGAAAGACCCGAAGTGGAAGAGCGAGAAACTGCCCACGCTCAACGAAGTGCTGGCGCTCATTCCCGCCGGCAAGCGCCTCGTCATCGAAATCAAGTGCGGGCCGGAGGTGCTGCCGGAGCTGGAGCGCGATCTCAAGGTGTCTGGCAAGCCCGCGTCGCAGCTCGTCATCATCAGCTTCAGCCACCCGGTGTGCGCGGAGGCGAAGAAGCTCTTCCCCAATATCCCCGTGCTATTTCTCTCCAGTTTCAAGCAGGACAAGGCCACGGGCGCGTGGTCGCCGACGCCCGAGTCGTTGATTGCGAAGGCGAAAGCCGCCGGGCTGGACGGTATCAATCTCGCCTTCAAAGGCCCGCTCGACGCCGCGTTCGTGAAACAGACCCACGCAGCCGGGCTGAAGTTCTATGTGTGGACCGTCAACGATGTCGAAATCGCGCGCAAGCTGCTGGCCGCCGGGGCCGACGGCATCACCACTGATCGTCCAGAATGGTTGCGGGCCCAGTTGCGCTGACGCACGAACAACTTCGCACTACCAATTTTCACCCGGTTCCCTTCCCCTCCCCACAAGATGAACACGATTCTGCTCGGCGACAGTTCCCTCCGTGCTAGCCGTCTGGCCTATGGCTGCTGGCGCATTGCGGACACCGAGGAGGCCGGGCGCACGATCGGCCGCAACGCCATCCTCGCGGCCTACGAGGCGGGCTACACACTCTTCGACCACGCGGACATCTACTGCGCGGGCCGGGCGGAGAAGGCGTTTGGCGACGTGCTGCGCGAAGTTTCGGGAATGCGGGAACGCGTGTGCATCGCCACCAAGTGCGGCATCCGGCTCGCCGGGGAGCCGCTGCTGGAGGCCCCGGTCCGCTATGATTTCTCCGCCGCGCACATCACCTGGAGCTGCGAGCAGTCGCTGCGCCGGCTGGGGGTGGAGACAATTGACCTTTACCAACTGCACCGCCCCGACTGGCTGATGAATCCGCAGGAGGTCGCCGTCGCCTTCACCCAGTTGCGCCAGCAAGGCAAGGTGCGGGAATTTGGCGTAAGCAATTTCCGGCCGTCGCAGCTCACCGCGTTGCAGCGCGCGCTGGCCTTTCCGCTGATCACCAACCAGGTGGAAATCAGCCTCGCGAACCTCAACTGCTTCACGGACGGCACGCTGGATCAGTGCCTCGCCGAGCACATCACGCCCATGGCGTGGAGTCCGCTGGCGGGCGGTTTGCTGGCCGAAGGCGCGCGGCGGCTCCTGCCGAGCCAGGAAGGTTATCGCGTGGAGCGCATCGTGGTGGAACTGGATCTCATGGCCCGCGCGCGGGGGGCCACCCGGGGCAGTCTCGCGCTGGCGTGGCTGCTCAAGCATCCCGCCGGCATCGTGCCGATCGTCGGCTCCACCAAGCCTGAGAAAATTCGCGACGCGGTCAACGCCCTGCGCTTCGAGTTCACGCGCGAGGAATGGTATCGCCTGTTGGAGCTGGCGCGCGGCGAGCGGCTGCCGTAGGCCGTGGCGGCAAGCGCCCGCCTCACTTCTTGGCTGGCTTGACCGGGTTTTCGGACTGCTTGATCGCCAGCACCTCGGGCTCGACGCCCACCTTCACGCCGTCCTTCGGAATCGGCTGATCGAGCGTCCACAGCACGCCTTGCGTCACGAGCCGTTGATAATCCTCGCGGCCCCAGTGGATGTGGAAGTGGATGCCCACGTAGCCGAAGGAGCGTCCGCCATCCGGCCGCTGCCAGGCCCAGCAGGCCACCTCGTCGTTGTCCTCCACACGGGCGGTGAGCAGCGGCGTGAAGCCCGGCGCGCCGCGTTGCAGGTCGAGCCGGTAGTAAAACTCGTCGTGCACGCGGAAGTTCCGGAGGCCGCTCGCCACCGGATGCTGCGGGCTGGCCACGGTGACGTCGGTTTCGAGCACCTTGTATTTGCGCTGCATGCCGCCGCGAGTGCCGCCGAGCAGTTCGAGCTGGCCCTGAATGTATTTCTCATCCTTCGCGCCGACGCTCCAGTGCAGGGCGACCAATCCGCCCTTGCGAGCCGCGAGCCGCTTGAAGGCCTCGTGGCGCGCAGGGTTCATCTGCATGAACTGCGCGCCCTGCGTGACCAGCAGGACGACGCCATCGGCCTTGTCCAGCAAGGCCGGGCCATCCGCCCAAGGCTCGTCGGCCCGCACGATAGTCGCCTGCACGGTGGGGAAGGGCTTCAGCAACCGCTCCACAATGCGCGCCCCCGGCATGAACTCATGCGTGCCCGGCGGGTGGCCATCCGGACCTTGCCCGATGATCAGCAGGCGCTTGGGCTCCGCCGCCCGGGTGGAAGCCACCAGCACGCCCAAGGCGAGGGCGAGAAGCAATACCCAGCGATCGGGCAGGGCGAAGGGTTGCGGTTTGTAACCAAGCGATGCCGGGCGAAGTCCATTCATGCGAAGATTCCAGTTCAGTGCTTGCACCCATGAAACGCCTCACCCTGCTTGTTGTCACGTCCGCTTTGCTTTCACTTGCCGCCACCGCGCGCGCAGACGTGAAGCTGCCCGCCATCTTTGGCAACCACATGGTGCTCCAGCGCGATGCGGCTGTGCCCGTCTGGGGCACCGCTGCGCCGGGGGAGGAAGTCACCGTGGCCATTGCGGGCCAGACTGCGAGCGCGAAAGCTGGCGCTGACGGCAAGTGGTCGGTGAAGCTCGCCAAGCTGGCCGCCGCCGGTCCGCACACGTTGACGGTGAAGGGGAAGAACACCGTGACGTTCTCCGACGTGCTCGTGGGCGAGGTGTGGCTGGGCTCCGGCCAGTCGAACATGGCGATGACCGTGAACCGCGCGAAGGATTATGAACAGGAGCAGGCGGCGGCGAAGTTCCCCGAGATCCGCGTGTTCACCGAGTCTTCCGCCGCAGCTACCACGGCTCAGTCCGAGGGCAAGGGCGAGTGGGTGGTGTGTTCCCCGGAGACGGTCGGGCGGTTCTCCGCCACCGCGTTCTTCTTCGGACGGGAGATTCATCGCACGCTCAAGGTGCCCGTTGGGCTCATCAATTCCTCCGTGGGCGGCACGCCCATCGAGTCGTGGATTGCGCCCGAGGCGCAGAAGGCATCGCCGGAGTTGAAGGGATTCTTTGAGGGGCAGAAACAGGCCGCGAAAGATTTCGACCCCGTGAAGGCCAAGGCGAAGTTCGAGCAGGACCAGGCCAAATGGAAGGAAGCGGCGAAGAAGGCCAAGTCCGAGGGCAAGCCCGCGCCGAAGGCCCCGCGCGACCCGGTGGCCTTGAACGAGCGAAAGGGCAACGTGGGCGGCCTCTTCAACGGCAAGATCGCGCCACTCATCCCTTATGCCATCCGCGGTGCGCTTTGGTATCAGGGTGAGGCGAACTCGACGCCGGACAAGGCTCCGTTCTATCACGCGCAGCTCACGCTGTTGGTCAACGACTGGCGGGCGCGGTGGGGCTACGACTTTCCGTTCGCGTGGGTGCAGTTGCCGAACTTTGGCGGTGCGGGTCGCGACTGGCCCGCGGTGCGCGAAGCCATGCTCAAGACGCTGGCGCTCAAAGACACCGGCATGGCCATCACCATCGACATCGGCGAGGAGAAGGACATCCATCCCAAGAACAAACAGGACGTGGGCCGGCGGCTCGCCGCCTGGGCGCTCGGCACCGTGTATGGACAAAAAGTCGCCACCAGCGGGCCGTTGCCCGCCGGACATCAAGTGCGCGGCAGTGAAGTGTTGTTGAGCTTCAAGCACACGGACGGCGGTCTGGTGGCCAAGGGGGGCGAGTTGAAGGGCTTCGTCGTTGCCGGTGAGGACAAGCAGTGGAAGTCCGCTCGTGCGCGCATCGAAGGTGACAAGGTCATCGTTTCCAGCGCCGACGTGAAGCAACCCGTCGCCGCGCGTTACGCATGGGAGAACTGGCCGACCTGCAACCTCTACAACGGTGCCGGCCTCCCCGCCTCGCCCTTCCGCACGGACGATTGGAAGTAAGCCGCGGACCGGGCTGTAGCCGTCTCCGGCACGTAGGCGGCTACGTTTGCTTCCGTGCTGCGTTCCCGGTGAATTGATTTCCCAGCGCCCCGTCCGTAACGCACCAGTCACCTTATGAAGAAGATTCTCCTCGCCTGTTTGGCCGCCGGGTTGTGCCTCGTCACCGCTGGCCGGGCCGCCGCGCCTGTCCCTCCTGCGCCCGATCCCGCCCGCATCATCATCGAGTGTGAGGACATGAAGGGCGTGGCGCAGGATCGTTTCGGCCCGGGCAAGGGCTGGCAGGTTGGGCGCTGGGGACATGACCTGTATCAGAACATGATTTTTGGCGGCGTCTGGGCCAGCCGGCTGCGCAATGCGATGACGGACGAGACCGACGCACCAGCCGAAGTCACCGCCGACATCGAGGTGCCCACCAACGGCACTTACAAGGTCTGGGCCAAGTATGAGTGTCCGCCGTTCTTTAACTACGCCTTTGCCATTCGCATCACGCCAGCGGCTGGCGGCCAGGCAGTTTTCCAGAAAACCTATGGCCTGCGCGAGGCGGCCAAGCACTATTGCTTCACCTCCAAGCTCACCAGCGGCGACCTCTACTGGAACTGGGGACTGGATCACGACGCTGCCGAGGGCTACGAGGCCACGCTCGCCAAGGGTCGTTACCGCGTGACGCTCGCGAAGGCGAAGAGCCCCGAGCCCAAGGGTGCGCGTTCCATCGACGCCATCCTCATCACTTCCGACCTCGCACCGCTCTCCGCACCGAAGTTCCCACGCTACCCGCTGCTCGATGAGTTGCGCCGTGCCAACCATGTCTATTTCCGCTTCCGCAATCCCAAGTCCGCCGCCGGACCGATCAAAATCGTCTGGAATCACTGGGGCCACCGGCCCAACGACTACTACGTCGCCCAGTATCGCGAGCAGGTGAAGTTCCACGACGCGGCGGGCAAGGTGCTCGAAGGCGGCAAGAATGGCGACTGGCCCACGCCCATCGCGCCCGGCGAAGCCTCCCCGTGGTATGACCTCGGTCCCACGATGAACACGGAAAGCACGTCGCCGTATTCCATTCAGGCGCTGGCCCCTGACGTGAAGCCTGGCAGCCCCCGGAAGCCCGCGGGTTCCAGCGAGCCGTTCGCCGTGGACCTTGCGACTGGCCCGAGCACGGCGAAGATCGTGAAGTCCTTCGAGCTGGGCGCCGGCGAAACCGCGCTGACGCTGCTCGTCCAGCCGGACTTGCACCGCGCCGAGGGCGTCAAGCACACGCTCAGGCTCACCGATGTTTATCGCGTCGTGACGCGTGAGCTGGATGACACGCCCCGGCTCGGACCGATTCCCAAGAAGCTTCGCCTCTTCGCCGGCACCGGCTCCATTGGCGCGGGCGATGCCGACATGGCCATGGAACTGGCCTTCCGCGAAGCCGTCGGGTTGAACACGTTGCCCGCCAACCTGAATCCCAAGGCCGTCCCCCGGATGCTCGAACTGGCCAAGGCGCGCGGCTCCATCATTGAACGTTCGTTGAGCTATCACCACACGCAGGACCCGGCGGTCATCACCAAATGGGTGCGCGAGGGCGGTGCGGAGAACCAGTTCCACTACGTCTCCTACGGCGATGAAATCGGCCTGCCCGCCGTGGACGTGAAGAATCCTGCGAAGGTCGAAGCCTTCCGCGAGCATTTGAAAAAGCACGGAGAAACCCCCGCCCGCCTTGGCCTCGCCAGTTGGGACGACGTGAAGCCGCTCGCCGCCATGTCGGCCAATGTCGCCGTGCAAATTGGCGTGCTGCCCAAGGAGCAACAGGACAACCCCGCCAGCCTTGCGAAGCTCAAGCGGCTTTACTGGCACAGCGCGGAGTTTCGCACCGCGCAGGGCATCGCGTCGTTCGTGGACAAGACCGCCGCCATCCGTCACGAACTGGGCAGCGACGTCCACACCACGGCCAATCTGGGCGGCATGCACCCGTTTTACTGGATGCACCAGTCTTCCTTCATCGAAGCCTTCAAGCACGGCGCGATGACACTCGCGTGGACCGAGGATTACACCTACTGCCAGCCGGAGGGCTCGCGCCTCGTGGTGGATTTCGAGGCTGCCTACCTGCGCAAGGGCGCAAGCTACCGCAACCAGCCGATGATGTATTACTGCATGCCGCACTGGCCCGGAAACACGCCGGAATATCTGCTCCAGTGTGCGGTGATGGAATGGGGGCAGAACGTGAAAGACCTCGATTTCTTCTGGGCCAGCCCCGATGCCTTCAGCACCGAGAACTACGTCACCTATCGTGGGGGAATGCCAATTTGGAAAACCCTCCGCACCATCTCCGGCATGGCCGGCCTGCTCGAAGACCACTTGATCCCCGCGCGCACCGAACCGGCCAAGGTCGCCGTGCTGCTCAGTGAGGCCAGCGACGTCTGGGAACTCAACGGCAAGAGCCAGGGATCCGTGGCACCCGGCAGCGAGGAGACCAACATCTCGCAGGAGGAGCGCAAGGCCCTCTGGTATGCCCTGCGCAACGCCGGCCATCGGGTGGACTTCGTGACCGAGGCCGATTGCGCTGATGGCTTGCTCAAGGACTACGCCGCGCTCTACGTCTGCGGGCGCAATCTGCAACGCAGCGCCGCCGCCGCCATCAAGACGTGGGTCGCCGCCGGCGGCACGGTGGTCGCCACCGCCGGGGCCGCGCGCAAGGACGAGTTTGATGAGCCGTTGACCGAGCTGGACGCTGTCTTTGGCCGGGGTGCGGCGACGGCTAGCACATTGTTCAAAGGCCCGCTCCGCGCCCGACTCGAACTGCTTTTCGAGAAGCCGCTGGACCTGATCAAACTCGCCGACGGACGCACTGTGAAAGCCTTGTGCAGCCGCGAGGAGTTCACGCCCGCCGCCGCTGCCACCGTGCTCGGGAAGTTCGGCAACGGCCAGCCGGCCTGGATTTCACACACTTCTGGCAAGGGCCGCGCTTTCTACCTCGGCGCGCTGCCGGGGCAGGCGTATTTGCAGCCCGCCATCCCGTTCAGCCCGATGGGCAAGGGCGGCTCGCAGACCAGTCCGTGGATGGTGGAGCCCGTGGACTTCGATGCCACCGCGGCCAGTGTGATTCTGGAGCCGCTCAAGCACGCCGGCCTCACACCTGACACGCAGGCCAGCCAGCGCGGCGTGGCCATCAACCGCCTCAAGTCGCCGAAGTCCACGCTGCTGACGCTGGTCAACCTCGCGCAGCAGAAAGACGGCAACCGCAAGAACTTGGAAATCCGCGTCGCCAACGTGCCTTCAGCGCGCCGCGCGTGGTCATGCTTCCACACCAAAGGCTCCCTGCCACTGCGCCGCGAG
>CAIPBN010000251.1 GCA_903863315.1 uncultured Verrucomicrobiota bacterium
ACCGGCACGCTGGCCCGCATCTACCTTGGCCACCTCAGCCGTGACTGCAACCGTCCCGAGCTGGCGCAGGCGGCGGTGGGGGGGCGTTTGCAGCAGATCGGAGCAAGGCACGTGGCCGTTGAATCCACTTCACAGGACGCGCCTTGCCCGACGCTCGCTCTCTGATACGAGGCGGGCAGCGGAACCGGAGCTGGTTTGCCTGCGCACCCACGCGACAGAGCGCTGCATTGACACTTGGGCGGAGCGTCTGGTGTCATCCGCTCATGGCCAAAAAGAAACTCACTCTCCCCAAGAAAAAAGTCCTCATTCCCATTGGCGACGCCACCGAGGTGATGGACACGCTTTACCCCATCTTCCGCCTGCCAGAAGACGGCTTTGAAGCCGTCGTATGTGGCCCGGAAGCGCGCCTCTACCACGGCGTGCTGCACGAGATCCCGCCCACGGCCGAAGGCGAGCCGAAATGGGACATCACGCGCGAGAGCCCTGCCTATCACGTCCGCGCCACCATCGCCTTCCGCGATGTGAAGCCCGAGGAGTATTGCGGCCTCTTCATCTCCGGCGGGCGCGCGCCCGAGTATCTGCGCTACGACCAGGACCTGCTTCGCATCACGCGCCACTTCTTCGCCGCGAACAAGCCCGTCGCCAGCGTCTGCCACGGCATCGAAATCCTCACCGCCGCCGATGTCATCAAGGGCCGCACCGTCACCACCGTGGCCAAGTGCGAGCTGGACGCCTTGCAGGGTGGTGCGAAATACGTGAACCAGCGCGTGGTCGTGGACGGCAATCTCGTCTGCTCCCGCGTGTGGATGGACAACACCTGGCTGCTCAAGGAGTTCATGGCGATGCTCAAGCGGTATGTGGGGGAGTGAAGCCCCCCGCTGCCAGCCCAGATTCCGTCTTGAGCGAACCTTCGCCCCGGCCTAGCTTTCCAGCATGAGTTCCGCCGCCATTATTGCCGAAATCCTGCACCTGCCGTCGGCCGGGCAGGCGGAAGTCATCCAGTTCGCGTTGCGGCTGGCGCGCGAACGGGCGCTGGCCCCGGATGAGCTCGCCCACCTTGCGCAGCGCATGGTGGATTCCGACGACTTGGCGGAAGTCGAAAAGCTCAAGTCAGCCATCATGAGCGGGTTCTACGGCGGAGCGGCCCATGCCTGAAATCCGCCGCGCCAAGCTGCCTCCGGCACTGCTGGCGCATCTACTGGAACGCATCCACCAGCGGCAGATTTCCGCTGACCAGCTTGGGCTGCTGGCCACTTGGCTCGACACCCGGCCAAGCGTTCCGGATGGTGCTTGTTTCAAGCGCTTTCCGGGCATGACACTTTGCGGCGAGGGCGAACTGGTGAAAACCTTTCTCCTCCCCGGGCAGTTACCTTATGGGCAAGAAATCCAATTATGATTACTCGCACGCTTACCGAGGCCGAAGTTGCAGCAGAGCCTTCCCGAGTCTGGAATGCTTTCGTGGATATTCTCGCGATGGAAGATTATGACGATTTGTCAACGGAGCAGCGCACGGCACAGCTCGTCTTTTGGTATGAGAGCGAGGTTCAGAACGGTGGCCACTTTCAGTATTTCGAGAATCGCGGCACGGAGCTACTTGCCGCCACCATTGACGGTCTTGGCTTGCTCGGCGCGCTTTGTCAGCAGCAGGTTCTTAGCGAGGCTGGCGAGATGTGGCTCAGTCATTCCCGTCCACACATTCAAACAGCACAGGAGGTTTGTGACGCTGCGCTTGAGGAACAGCGCGGGGGCGACGCGAGAGCTGCGCGCATGCTATGACAGCTCCGATGACGATCTACGCAGCATGGGCGACCCAGAGGAATCCATGACCATCGGGCGCATCGCTGCTCTGCTCATCGCTGCGAGAATCAGGCGCTGCTCTGCGCGCGCTCGGCGCTGCGCCTGATCTCCGGGCATGCACCTCGCTCGCGGTCTTGCGGTCGT
>CAIPBN010000252.1 GCA_903863315.1 uncultured Verrucomicrobiota bacterium
CGTCAAGTCTGACGACGTGCAGGGTCGCACCCGCATCTACGAGGCGATCGTCAAGGGTGACAATGCCCTCGAAGCCGGCGTGCCGGAATCCTTCAACGTCCTCGTCAAGGAAATGCAGTCCTTGGGCCTCGATGTGAAGGTAGGCTACAGCAACCCGGCCGATCAAGCCACCCAGTCCAACCCGCAGGCGATGCTCGCCGCCCTCTGATTCAACGTAACAACCCACGCACCCAACAGCTATGATTAGCGCCAAAGATACCGCCCGCGAACTGCTCGGCTTGGACAAGGTCAACTTGGTTGATTACGTCAGCATCACCGTGGCCAGCCCGGAGACCATGCGTGCTTGGTCCAAGGGCGAGGTCAAGAATCCCGAGACCATCAACTACCGCACTTTCAAGCCGGAAAAGGGCGGCTTGTTCTGCGAGCGCATCTTCGGTCCCGTCAAGGACTGGGAGTGCTCGTGCGGCAAATACAAGCGCATCAAGCATCGCGGCGTGGTCTGCGATCGCTGCGGTGTTGAAGTCACCCTCGCCCGTGTCCGGCGCGAGCGCATGGGGCATATCGAACTCGCGGTGCCTGTCAGCCACATTTGGTTCTTCAAGTGCATGCCTTCGCGTCTCGGCCTCATGCTCGACATGACTGCCCGGAATTTGGAGCGCGTCATTTACTACGAGGACTATCTCGTCATCGATCCCGGCAACACGCCGCTCAAGCAGAACCAGCTCCTGAGCGAGATGGAGTATCGCGAGGCCAAGGAAACCTACGGGGCGGATGCCTTCGTGGCCAAGATTGGTGCCGAGGCGGTGCGCGATGCGCTGGCACGCTTGGAACTGCAGAAAATCGTCGGCGAGCTCGAGATCGCCATGACGGAGACCAAGTCGAAGCAGATTCGCAAAAAGCTCGCCAAGCGGATCAAGCTCCATCAGGGCTTCTTCAATTCGAAGACCCGGCCCGAATGGATGATCCTGACGGTGCTGCCGGTGATTCCTCCCGACCTGCGCCCGCTGGTGCCGCTCGAAGGCGGTCGCTTCGCCACCTCGGATCTGAACGACCTGTATCGTCGGGTCATCAACCGCAACAACCGTTTGCGCAACCTGCTTCAGCTCAAGACGCCGGAAGTCATCATCCGGAACGAGAAGCGCATGTTGCAGGAGGCGGTGGACGCGTTGTTCGACAACGGCCGTCACGGTCGCGCTGTTACCGGCGCGGGCAACCGATCGCTCAAGTCGCTCTCCGACATGCTCAAGGGCAAGTCGGGCCGCTTCCGTCAGAACCTGCTCGGCAAGCGCGTCGATTACTCGGGCCGTTCTGTCATCGTCATCGGTCCGGAGCTCAAGCTGCACCAATGCGGTCTGCCGAAGAAGATGGCGCTCGTGCTTTTCGAGCCGTTCATCATCCGCAAGCTCAAGGAACGCGGCTACGTCCACACCGTGCGCTCGGCGAAGAAGATGATTGAGCGGCAGTCGCCCGAGGTTTGGGACATTCTTGAAGAGGTTACCCGTGGCCATCCCGTCCTTCTCAACCGCGCTCCTACACTGCACCGCCTCTCGATTCAGGCGTTCGAGCCCACACTCATCGAAGGCGAAGCCATCCGCATCCATCCGCTGGTTTGCACCGCCTACAACGCGGACTTCGACGGCGATCAGATGGCTGTGCACGTGCCGCTTTCCGTGGAGGCGCAAATCGAGGCGCGGCTGCTGATGATGGCCCCGCTGAATGTCTTCAGCCCGTCCTCCGGCAAGCCCATCATGACGCCTACCCAGGACATCACCTTGGGCTGCTATTACATCACGGCCGAGCCGCGCGTTGTTAAGGAAAAGGAAAAGAAGCACGTCAACCTGTTTGGCTCCAAGGACGAGGTGATTTTCGCCTACCAAGAGGGGGTCGTCAAAACGCACGATCGCATCCGGCTCGCCAATCCGGACTTCGGGCACAAGACCGTGTTCGGTTTGGCGGACAAGCGCGTGATCGAAACCACCGTCGGGCGCGTCGTGTTCTCTGAAATCTGGCCGGAACCGATGGGCTTCACGAACTTTGTGGTCAACAAGTCCAAGATCGGCGACCTGATTTGGAACTGCTACAAGGCGGCGGGCCACGACAAGACCATCGAAGCCTTGGACCGCCTGAAGGAGCTGGGCTTCCGCGAGGCGACTCGCGCGGGCGTGTCCATCGGTATTGATGACATGATCATTCCTCACGCAAAGCAGGAGGAGATCGAGGCGGCTCACAAACAGATCAACCAGGTGGAAAAGCAGCACCGCTCGGGTGCCATCACCAGCGGTGAGCGCTACAACAAGATCATCGACATCTGGACCCACTGCACCGACCAGATTGCCAACGTCATGCTCAAGACGTTGCAGGAAAACCAGGGCAAGAAGGAGTTCAACCCTGTTTATTTGATGGTGGACTCGGGTGCGCGCGGCAACAAGGCGCAGGTCCGCCAGCTTGCCGGTTTGCGCGGCCTCATGGCCAAGCCCTCCGGTGAAATCATTGAGAAGCCGATTCTCTCGAACTTCCGTGAGGGTCTGACCGTGGCCGAATACTTCATGTCCACGCACGGCGCCCGCAAGGGTCTGGCCGACACGGCGCTCAAGACGGCCGACTCCGGTTACATGACACGCAAGCTCGTGGACGTGGCGCAGGACGTCATTGTTCGCGTCAGGGATTGCGGCACCACCAACGGCATCTGGGTGTCGGAAATCCGCGAAGGCGAGGATGTAGTTGTGAAGCTGAGCGAGCGTCTCGTCGGCCGCCACGCTGCCGAGGACATCATCGATCCGTTGAACCCCAAGTCGAAGCTGGTCAAGGCCAACGACGAAATCGACGAGATCAAGGCCAAGGCCATTGAGGCGGCGAATGTGGAGCGCGTCAAGATTCGCTCCGTGCTGACCTGCGAAGCCAAGGTCGGCTGCTGCATCCCGTGCTACGGCCGGCATCTCGGCACCGGTCTCACGGTCAAGCTCGGCGAGGCGGTCGGCATCATTGCCGCTCAGTCGATTGGCGAGCCCGGCACGCAGTTGACGATGCGCACCTTCCACCTTGGCGGCACTGCCTCCCAGGTGTTCAAGCAGCCGCAGATCAAGACGAAGGTCGATGCGACTGTTCGCTTCAACGAACTGCGTATCGTCGAGCTCGAGGATGGAAACTGCATCGTCCTCAACAAGAACGGCTCCATCACCCTGCTCGCGGATGACGGCCGCGAACTCGAAACCCACACGATCGTCATCGGCTCCGTCATCTCGGTGCGGAACGGCGGCAAGGTCAAGAAGGGCGACACTTTCGTCCAGTGGGATCCTTACAACGTCCCGATTCTCTCGGAGAAGGCGGGCAACATTGTCTTCAATGACATCATCGAAGGCGTGACGATGAAGCAGGAACTGGATGAGTCCACCGGCCAGGAAGCCATGGTCATCATCGAGCACAAGGAGGATCTGCATCCGCAGGTCATCATTGAAGACAAGAATGGCGAGCCGCTGGCGCAGTATGCGATTCCTGCGGGCGCGCACATCGTGGTCAACGATGGCGACCACATTGTTGCCGGTTCACTGCTGGCCAAGACGCCGCGCAAGTCCTCGAAGACCAAGGACATCACCGGCGGTCTGCCGCGCGTGGCCGAGCTGTTTGAGGCCCGTCGTCCGAAGGATGCCGCCGAGATCGCGAAGATCGACGGCATCGTGGACTTCGGTGCGAGCGTGCGCGGCAAGCGCTGCATCCTCGTGAAGGATCCCAAGACGGGCCTTGAGGAGGAGCATCTCATCGCCATCGGCAAGCACGTCATCGTCTTCAAGGGCGACTTCGTGAAGAAGGGGCAGCAACTGACTGAAGGCCCCGTGGTCCCGCACGAAATCCTCGACGTTTGCGGCACGCAGGAACTGCAGGAGCATCTCGTCAACGAGATTCAGGAAGTCTATCGCGTGCAGGGCGTGACCATTAACGACAAGCACATCGAAATCATCATCCGGCAGATGCTCCGCAAGGTGCGCATCACCGAACCGGGTGACACCACGTTCCTCTGGGCCGAGCAGATCGACAAGATCGTGTTCGACGAGGAGAACGCCCGGGTCGAGAAGATGGGTGGCAAGCCCGCCGAGGGTGCGCCCGTCCTGCTGGGCATCACGAAGGCCTCGTTGGAAACCGAATCGTTCCTCAGTGCGGCGTCCTTCCAGGACACCACGCGCGTGCTCACCGAGGCCGCCACGATGGGCAAGAGCGATTACCTGCGCGGCTTCAAGGAGAACGTCATCATGGGCCACATCATTCCTGCGGGCACCGGCTTCCCGATGCATCGGGGCGTGGCGCTCAAGCCCATGGTGGAGGAGCTGCCGGCGGAGGAACTGCCGCCGGCGGAGACGGCCCAGCCCAATCCGTTGCTGGGATAGAGTGTTAAACGCGAAATCACCCAAACACAAATTTACGGGTTGCAACCAAGAATCCGTTTGTTAAATTCCGCGCTCCCTGTCCCGGATTTCCGGGCAGGTAGCGCAAAACACGAAGGCTGACAGGCAATGCCGACCATTAACCAACTCGTCCGCAAAGGACGCAAAGCAATCACCTACAAGTCCAAGTCACCGGCGCTCGAAGGCTCGTCCTTCCGGCGCGGGGTGTGCTTGCAAGTCATGACCCGCACCCCCAAGAAGCCGAACTCCGCCCTCCGCAAGGTGGCTAAAGTTCGTCTTACGAACGGATACGAGGTCATCGCCTACATTCCCGATGAGGGCCACAACCTCCAGGAACACTCCATCGTGCTGGTGCGCGGTGGTCGTGTGAAGGATTTGCCCGGCGTGCGCTATCACATCGTGCGCGGCACCTTGGACGCCGCTGGCGTCGAGAAGCGCCGCGTGAGCCGCTCCAAGTATGGCGTCAAGCGTCCTAAGGCTGCCAAACCTGCCGCCAAGTAATTTCGCAACTTAATCCTGAACTTCCCCCGTTAGCCATGTCTCGTCGCCGTCAAGCAACCAAACGCCAAATCATCCCGGATGGCCGCTTCAACAGCGTGCTGGTCGGACGCCTCATCAACACCGTCATGCAGGGCGGCAAGAAGAGCGTCGCCCAGCGCATTGTTTACGGGGCCTTCAACGCCCTCGCTGAGAAAGTCACCGACGCCACGCCGGTGGATGTCCTCCAGCGCGCCGTGGACAATGCCAAACCCCGCTTGGAAGTGAAGCCACGCCGGGTGGGCGGTGCCACTTATCAGGTTCCTCTCGAAGTGCCCGCCGACCGGCAGGCCTCTCTGGCCGTGCGCTGGCTGGTGAGCTTTGCGGATGCCCGCAAGGGTCTGCCCATGGCCCAGGCGCTGGCCTCCGAGATCATGGACGCCTACCAAGGGCAGGGGAACGCCATTCGCAAGCGCGACGAGGTTCACAAGACCGCCCAAGCCAACAAGGCATTCGCCCACTTCCGCTGGTAGTCCAAAGACCATTTTGACGCCCCGCGGCGCACACCGTCTCGGGGCGTTTTTGTTGATACTCACCCAATTATTCCGCACATGAGCACTCTCGTTGAAAACAAGGCCGTCAACTCGCCCAACCGCCAATACAGCTTGGAGCGCACCCGCAACATAGGCATTGCCGCGCATATTGACGCCGGCAAGACGACCACCACCGAGCGTATCCTTTTCTACACCGGCCTGATTCACAAAATCGGCGACGTGGATGACGGCAACACCGTCACCGACTGGATGGAGCAGGAGAAGGAGCGCGGCATCACCATTACATCTGCTGCCGTGACGTGCTTCTGGACGCAGAAAACCGCGAAGTCAGGCGAGGATCAAGTTTACAAGGCGTTCAATAACATCCCGCACCGTATCAACATCATCGACACCCCCGGCCACGTAGATTTCACCGCCGAGGTGGAGCGCTCCATGCGCGTGTTGGACGGCGCGGTCGCCGTGTTCTGTGGTGTCGCGGGCGTGCAGCCGCAGTCCGAGACGGTCTGGCGGCAGGCGACGAAATACAAGGTGCCGCGCATCGCGTTCGTGAACAAGATGGACCGGATTGGCGCGAATTTTGAGAACGCGTTGAACGACATGCGCACCAAGCTGCGTGCCTATGCGTTCCCGATTTTCCTGCCCCTTGGAGCCGGCCCGACCGAGGCCGAAGGCAAGATCGTTGCCGGTGGCTTTGAAGGCGTGATTGACGTGGTCAACCAGCGGGCCATCAACTGGGGGCCGACCGAGGCCAACGAGGGTTTGAATTACGACGTCACGGAAATACCCGCCGAGCATCAGGAGCGTGCCAAGGCCGCCCTCGCGGAACTGATTGACGCCGTCTCCAACAAGGATGACGAGATCGCGAATCTGGTGCTCGAGGAGAAGCCAATTTCCCCCGCCGTGCTTAAGGCCGCCATCCGCCGGCTCACCTGCAAGATCGAAATCATTCCCGTCCTCTGCGGCTCTGCGTTCAAGAAAAAGGGCGTGCAGGTGTTGGTGGACGCCGTCGTGGATTACCTCCCCTCGCCGTTGGACATCCCCCCCGCCCAAGGCCACGAGCCGGGCACGGACAACCAGGTGGCCGTGCCGACAGACGACAACCAGAAGTTCTGCTCGCTCGCGTTCAAGCTGTGGACCGACCCCTACGCGGGCAAGCTGGTGTTCTTCCGCGTTTATTCTGGCCAGCTCAAGAAGGGTGACACTATTTACAACCCGCGCACCCGGCGGCGCGAGCGCGTCAGCCGCCTGATGGTCATTCAAGGCAGCGAGCGCAAGGATATTGACGAGGTCTTTGCCGGCGACATCGCGGCTCTGGTCGGACTGCGCAACATCACGACGGGCGACACCCTGTGCAATGAGGAGTTTGACGTGGCGCTGGAGCCGCCGACCTTCCCCGAGCCGGTCATCAGCATGGCCGTCGAGCCTAAGACCAAGCAGGATCGCGACAAGATGTCCGAGGGCCTGCAACGCCTCGCTGAGGAAGACCCGACCTTCCACTGTTTCACGAACGAGGAGACCGGCCAGCGCATCATCGCGGGAATGGGCGAACTCCACTTGGAAATCATCATCGATCGACTCAAGCGCGAATTCAAAGTCGAGGCCAGCTCCGGTGCGCCGCAGATCGCTTATCGCGAAACCATCACCAAGGCTGCCGAGGGTGAGGGCAAGTTCATCCGCCAGTCCGGTGGTCGCGGTCAATACGGCCACGCCTGCATCACCATCGAGCCAAACGAAAAGGGCAAGGGCGTAGAGATCGAAAACAAGATCGTCGGCGGTGCCATTCCGAAGGAATACGTGCCGGCGGTCATTAACGGCATCGAAGAGGCCTGCCGCACTGGTGTTTACGCTGGTTATCAGGTCATTGACGTGAAGGTGGCGGTGACGGATGGATCGTTCCACGAAGTGGACTCCAACGAACTCGCCTTCAAGATGGCGGGCATCTTCGCCATCAAGGAAGCCTTCAAGGCGGCTGGTCCGATCATCCTTGAACCCATCATGAAGGTGGAAGTCACGACGCCCGACGAGTATCAGGGCGATCTGCTCGGCGACATCAACCGTCGTCGTGGTATCATCCTTGGGGTGGATGCCAAGGCCGGCCAGACCGTGCTGAATGCCACAGTGCCGCTGGCGGAAATGTTCGGCTACGCCACGGCCATTCGCTCCCTTTCCAAGGGCCGTGCGAGCTACTCCATGGAACCCAGCACGTTCGAGCAGGTGCCTTCATCCATTGCCCAGCAAATTCTGGA
>CAIPBN010000253.1 GCA_903863315.1 uncultured Verrucomicrobiota bacterium
AGTTGCACGAACACCAGCAACCCGAGCGTGATGCTTGCCGCTGGCTTGCTCGCGAAGAAGGCCGTCGAAAAGGGCCTCAAGGTCAACCCTGCCGTGAAGGCCTCGCTCGCTCCCGGATCGCGCGTGGTCACGGATTACCTCAAGAAGACCGGCCTCACGCCGTATCTCAACAAGCTTCGTTTCAACACCGTCGGTTACGGCTGCACGACCTGCATCGGCAACTCCGGCCCGCTTGACCCCGCGATCGAGGATGCCGTGGTGAAGAACGATTACGTCACGGCCAGCGTGCTCTCCGGCAACCGCAACTTCGAAGCGCGCGTGCATCAGAACGTGAAGTCGAACTTCCTCATGTCGCCGCCACTCGTCGTCGCGTTCGCGCTCGCCGGCCGCGTTGACATCGACCTGAGCTGCGAACCGCTTGGCACCAGCAAGGACGGCGAACCCGTTTACCTCGCCGACCTCTGGCCGACGTTGCAGGAAGTCCGCGACGCCATGCAGTCCGCGATCAAGCCCGAAGTCTTCCGCAAGCTCTACAAGGATTTCGCCGCGCAGAATCCGAAGTGGAACGAGATCCCGTCCAGCGTCGGCAACGTGTATGAGTGGGACACCAAGTCCACCTACATTCAGGAGCCGCCGTTCTTCACGAACTTCTCGCTCACGCCCGGCAGCATCAAGCCCATCACCGGCGCCCGCGCGCTCGGCATCTTCGGCGACAGCGTCACCACCGACCACATCTCGCCCGCCGGCGCGATCAAGAAGAGTTCGCCCGCCGGCAAGTTCCTGCTCGATAACGGCGTCACCTTCGAGGACTTCAACAGCTACGGTTCACGCCGCGGCAATGACCGCATCATGACGCGCGGCACCTTCGCCAACGTCCGCATCAAGAACCTGATGCTCGGCGGCGAAGAAGGCGGCAATACCATCGGCGCGGACGGCCAGAAAACGTCCATCTACGACGCATCCATAGCGTATCAGGCCAAGGGCACGCCGCTCATCGTCATCGCCGGACAGGAATACGGCACCGGCTCCAGCCGCGACTGGGCGGCGAAAGGCACGAACCTTCTCGGCGTGAAAGTCGTCGTCGCGCAGAGCTTCGAGCGCATCCACCGCAGCAACCTCGTCGGCATGGGCGTGCTGCCGCTGCAATTCAAGGAAGGCACCACCGCGCAGACTCTGAAGCTCGACGGCACCGAGACCTACGACATCGTCGGCCTCGACGCGAACATCAAACCGCAGCAAGACCTCACGCTGAAGATCACCCGCAAGGACGGCAGCGTGGAGAACGTCAGCGTCCGCTGCCGCATCGATACGCCCATCGAGATCGAATACTACCAGCACGGTGGCATTCTGCCGTATGTGCTGCGCCAGTTGATCGCGAAGGTGTAGTCAGTGGAGCGCCGACTTCGAACTCGGCGCGAAGCGAAGTCTGAAGAACACGACGGGTCCGAGACCGGCGCTTCGAGGACGCTTTTGCCAGGACGTGTCGGAGATGATTCGCCAAGGGCGGGAAAATTGGTGAGTGTCGCCGCCGGCCCGAGACGCCGGACCTTGCGTTGATCTGTCTTGGGTCGCCAGGCCATGAATTCGAGCTTGGCTCGCTCCTCGACCTGCAAAGCCAGCTCCGTCATCGGTCATCCCGTGCGCACGCTCCAATTTCTCAGGCCGGGCGAATTATTGCATGCACACTCACCTCGCTAGCTGCCCGTCTTCACTTCCACCACATCGTGAGCGCCGGCCTCTTTCATGCCGGCGGGGCTGACGCGGATGTAGCGGGCGCGTTTGCGGAGTTCAGTCAGATTCGCAGCTCCTAAATAGCCCATGCCGGACTGGATGCCGCCGATGAGCGTTGCAAGGGTGCGCTCCAGCGGGCCGGCCACTTCCTTCAAGGCCTCGACGCCTTCCGCCGCCACTTTGCGCGTCGCATCCGCC
Organism: uncultured Verrucomicrobiota bacterium; assembly: GCA_903863315.1. GTDB lineage: Bacteria > Verrucomicrobiota > Verrucomicrobiia > Limisphaerales > SXTU01 > SXTU01. The sequence continues at coordinate 1,930 of CAIPBN010000253.1, forward strand.
GTCGAGTGGCCGTAGCGCGCGGCGGAACCAGCCTTCATCGCCGCGAGGCTGCCCATGCCGCGGTATTGCTTGTAGAGCTTGCCGCCGATTTCGAGAATTTCGCCCGGCGCTTCCGCACAGCCCGCAAGCACGCCACCGCAGATCACCGCCTGCGCCAGGGTCAGGGCCTTCACGATGTCGCCCGACTTGGTGATGCCGCCGTCGGCGAGGATGGAAACGCGCTTCTCCGCCGCCGCGCGCGAACAGACGTAGAGCGCGGTCATCTGCGGAATGCCCACACCGGCGACCACGCGCGTGGTGCAAATCGAACCCGGCCCCTGCCCCACCTTGATGATGGTGGCACCACTGTCGGCGAGGAAGGCCACGCCGGCCGCGCTGGTCACGTTGCCCGCGATGATGGGCAGCTTCGGGAAGGCGTCGCGCAGCATCTTCACCGTGTCGCCCACGCCCTTGGTGTGGCCGTGCGCCGTGGACACCGCCACGGCATCCAGCCCGCGCTCCACCAGCGCGCCGACATGCGCCAGGATGCGGTCGCGATCCAGCTCGCCAAAGGCATTGCGCGTGGCACTGACCGCCGCGCCGCAGACGAGGCGAAACTGAGCATCGCGCGCCGGCTTGAACTGCGCCGCGCGCTCCGACGTGATGCGCTCGATGTCGCTCATCGTGAAGAGGCCGCGCAGGTGGTCCTCGTCATCCACCACGAGCAGCTTGTGGATGCCGGGATGGTCGTTGAAAAACTTGTCCGCCGCCGCGATGGGGTTCTTGCCGAGCTGCTTCTCGGTGAGCGTGAAGACCTGATCGCGCGGGGTGAGCGCCTCGGCGACCTTGCGCTTGGCATAACGCGGTTTCACCACGCTGCCGGAGAGGAGCCCCAGCAGCCGGCCCTGCTCGTCCACCACGGGAAAGGTGCTGAAGGCGAAACGCTTCTCCTCGATACGCTCCAGCACATCACCGATGAACTGATCCGGCGCGACCTTGATGGGCTCCTGGATGAGGCCGTGAACGTGGTTCTTCACACGCCCCACCTCCTGGAGCTGCTGTTTCTCCGGCATGTTGTAATGGATCAGCCCGAGCCCGCCGTTGAGCGCCATGGCGATGGCCATGCGTCCCTCGGTGACCGTGTCCATGTCCGAGGAGATGACGGGGATGTTGAGTTGCAGACCGTCGGCCAGCGTGGTGTCGAGCTGGGTGTCGCGCGGGAGAATCTCGGAGTAAAGCGTCGCGAGCGTGACGTCGTCGTAGGTCAGCGCGGTCCCGGACTGGTTCGGAAAAAAGCGTTCCGCCGGCTGATAGAACTCAGCGTCGAGGGAGTGGGAGGCGTTGGAATTTGCCATGCCATTTAATGCCCGGCCACGGGCGCGGCTGGCAAGCGGGAAGTGCCGGAGAACCTCAGAACGCGTAGTTCAGTCCGGTGTTCACGCTCATGATGCCGTCCAGCTTCAGATTCGAGGACTTACCCTGCACCGTCGATCGGGAGTTCCCCGCGTATTGGTAAGCCAGGCCCAACTCCCAGCTCCAGGCCTCGCTGAGTCCCACGTAGAGGTTCAGCTTCGCCACGCCGCTGAAGAGCCAGTCCCCGTTCGAGACCCGGCCCGAACGCGTCGCCGTCACCACGCCGGGCACCACAATCGTCTCGCTGAAACTGTAGGTGGTGTCCGCATACACAAACCCCAAGCCGCCGCCGAGCATGAGGGACACCCGCTCATGCAGCGGGAACTCGATGAACGGACCGAGGTTGAAGCCATAGAGCGAGCCTTCCAGCTTGTTGTTCACCGTGCCGGTCGCCGCCACCGGACCCACGGTTCGCGAGGCCGGCACATCTGGCAGCAGCGGCCCGGGGGCGGCGAAACTGCCGGCATAAGGCGCCAGCGGTGGCAGCACGATGCCCGGCGCGTATTTGTCCGTCGTGAGGCCCACCGTGCCCGCCAGCGCACCCGAATCCCGCTGCGTCAGGCCCAAATGCCCAAACGAGACCAACAGCCCCACGTTGGCCCGGCGCTTCTCGCTGATGTGGAAGCGGCCCAAGACCTCCTCATAGACCAGCTCGAAGCCCGGCAGCATCTTGTCCCGGCTGCCGCGGGTCGCGCCGTCCGCGAGGTAGTTCACCGAGTGAAAGGCCAGCGAACTTGCCCCCGCAAACGGAGCGGCCGGATCAGCCGCCGTGAACTGGCCCGCGTTGTTGTAACCCCAGTTCCACGTCATCCCGCCCGCGTTGCCGCTGATGTCCCGGAAGACAAAGCCGTCGTCGTAGGTCCGGTTCACTCCGGGCACCAGCGCGCCGACGTTGTTCGCCGTCGCACTGGTGAAATCCGTCCGGATGTTGAAGTTGAAATTCGCCTTGAGTGAGATGCGGTTGCGACGCCGCAGCATCGCGTCATCCGCCTCCAGCGCCGGGAACTTGTCCTGCGCTGCCGCCACTCCACCCATGCACGCCATCCCTGCCAAACCGATCCAAAAGGTTGATTTCATTGAGCAAAAGAAGTCAGGGCACCTGGAGCAGCCGGTAGAACCGCGTGCCTGCCGCCGTGGGCAGGCTCGTGGTGCGCGGCGGCCCCGTGTCCACCCACTGCAGCCGTCCACCCGTGCCCGCGATGCCGGGGAAGGATGTCTCCCACGGGCCCAAAGCGCTCGGGCTGTATTGGATGTAGTAAGTTTTTCCAGCGATGCTCAGGAAATCGATTTTGAACCGGCCGAGGTGAAACTCCGTGCGGTCCGGCGCGAGGATCGTGCCAGCGGGAGCGGTCGGATAGCCGCCCGTCACGACCTCCACCACGAGGCGCGGGCGCGGTGACGTGATGCGGTCAGAGACATAATACTCGACGTTCAACCCAAAGGTTCCCGCCGGGGCGACGGTGGTGGGAATCAGGATGTAGGGGATGCCATTGTTCGTCCCCGTGGCGTTGATGAGGTAGATGGCGTTGCCGAGCGAATCCACGCCGAGATCAAAGAACGAAATGCGCAGGAAGGTAACGGCGCTCACGCTGCCCGCCGGGTTAAGAATCGGCAGCGATTCCTCCGTCGCACCGGTCTGCGAACGCAGCACATACGCCGTCAGATCCTTGAACACCACCGCGCCGCTGAGGAAGTAGCACGGCAGCGGGATCCCCGAGGCGTTGAGCACCTGGTTCGTCACCGGCTCGCCCTGCAACATCACGCCCGCGACGCTCTGCGTCACGCCCGCCGCAACGGTGAAGTTGAGGAACAGCACCGCGTTGCTGCCCGCCGTGAAGGTCTGCAATGGCGGCAGCGTGAGGTCGAAGCCGATGCGGCCCTGCGTGGTGGAGTTGGTCGTCGCCAGCGTTGCGCCGACCGGGGTCGTCACGCTGACAAAGGCAAGCTTGTTGGTGTCATAGGCGACGCTGCCCAGCACGCGGTTCTCGCCGCCTTCCGCCAGGAGCGCCACCGGCACGGAAATCGCCGTGCCCGCCGTGAGGTTCGTGGTCTGGGTCGTCACCACCTTGAGCGTGCGCAAGGACAGGGACAGCGTCGCATTCACGCTGGTCACGGAACCGTCGGAGTTCGTCACCTTCACACAATAGGCCGCCACGTCGGCGGCCGAGACGTTGGTGACCGTCAACGTGGTGCTGGTCGCACCCGGAATGTCCACGCCGTTCTTGCACCACTGATAGCGCAGCGTGGGCCGTCCGGTGGCTACCACGGTGAACGCCACCGTCTCGCCCGCAAGCGTGTTGACGGACACCGGCTGGACGACGATGACCGGCGGATCAAGCACCGTGAGCGTCGCGTTGGAACTGGTGATCGTGCCGTAGTCGCTGGTGATGACCACGGAGTAAAGGCCAGCCTGGTTGGTCTGGACGTTGGTGAGCACCAGCGGGTTGTTCGTGGCCCCGGGGATAGCCACGCCGCCAAAGCGCCACTGGTAGGTGAATGGCCCGTCGCCACCCGCCGTGACCGAGAAGGAGGCGTTCGTTCCCTTCAGCACGGTCAATGACTGCGGCTGCGTCGCCACAAACGGCGCGGTCTTCACCGAGAGCGTCGCGTTCGCGCTCGTCACGGTGCCGTAGGGATTCGTAACCACCACGGAGTAAAGGCCGGCCTGATTGGTCTGGACGTTGGCCAGAGTCAGCGTCGCGCCTGTGGCCCCTGCGATGGGATTGCCGTTGTGCCGCCACTGATACGTCAGCGTCGGGTCACCGCCCGCGAGGACGGTGAAGCTCACGGTCAAACCGGCGACCGCGGTCTGCGACAGCGGCGGCACGACGATGAAGGGCGGAACGCGGACGGTGAGCAACGCATTCGAGCTGGTGATGGACCCGTAGGGATTGCTCACGACCACGGAGTAGTTGCCGGCCTGATTTGTTAGGACGCCGGTCAGCACGAGCGGGTTGTTGGTCGCCCCCGCAATCGTCGCGCCGTTGAACTGCCACTGATACGTCAGCGGCGCGTCGCCGGTGGCGGTCACGCTGAAGGAGGCGTTGCTGCCTTGAATGACCGTTTGCGGCTGCGGTTGACTGGCCCCAGCGGCAATCGCGGGCGGCAGATGCACCGTCAGCGCAGCGTTGGAGCTGGTCGCCGTGCCGAATAGGTTGGTCACCACGACGGAGTAGAGCCCCACCTGCGCGGCCTGAACATTGGTCAGGGTCAAAGTCGCGGCATTCGCTCCGGCAATCGTCGCTCCGTTGAAACGCCACTGATAGACGAGCGTCGGGTCGCCCGTCGCGACGACGGTGAAGGTGGCATTGCTGCCCAGGACCGCGGCCAACGTCTGCGGCTGCGTGATGATGGTGGGCGGCACATTGACGGTCAGGGTCGCGTTCGAGCTGGTGGTGGAACCGTAGGGGCTGCTGATGACCACGGAGTAAAGACCAGCATCGTTGGTCAGCGCGCTGCCCAGGCCGAAGCTGGCATTCGTCGCGCCGACCAGATTCGTCCCGCCGAAGCGCCACTGGTAGGTGAACGGCCCATCGCCGCCCGCCGTCACGGAAAAGGCCGCCGGGCTGCCGACGAGCACCGCGAGCGACTGCGGCTGCGTGGCAACGAACGGAGCCAGCTTCACATCGAGCGTGGCATTGCTGCTCGTGACCGTGCCATAGGGATTGCTGACCGCAACGGAGTAACTGCCAAGCTGGCTGGTTTGCACATTGGTCAACGTGAGCACAGCGCCCGTCGCGCCGGGGACATTCACGCCATTCAAGCGCCATTGGTAAGTCAGCGTCGGGTCGCCCCCCGCCACCACCGTGATGGTGGCATTGCTGCCGACCACGACGGTCTGACTCGTCGGCGTCGGCTGCGTGACAATAAAGGGCGGCACCCGCACGGTGAGCAGCGCATTGGAGCTGACGGTGAAACCAAAGGCGTTGCTGACGACCACGGAGTAATTGCCCGCCTGATTGGTCTGCACACCGGTCAGGACGAGCGGGTTGGAGGTCGCGCCGGCGATGTTGGTGCCGTTGAACCGCCACTGATAGGTGAATGGCTGGTCGCCCACTGCGGTCACGCTGAAGGTCGCATTGCTACCCTGAATGACCGTCTGCGGCTGCGGCTGGCCGTTCTCATAAATCACCGGCGGCGACTGGATGGTGACGACCGCCACCGTGCTCGTCGCGCTACCGTAGGGGTTGCTCACGATGCACTGGTAATTTCCCTCCAGGCTTTCCTGGACGTTGAACAGCGAGAGTGCGGCGGAGGTTCCGCCGGGAATGGCCGTGCCGTTGAACCGCCACTGATACGTCAGCGTCGGCGAACCAGTGGCGGTGACGGAGAGGTTCAACGTCGCTCCCTGCGTGAGCGTCTGCGACACCGGCTGCACGATGATGTTGGGCGGCAACAGCACGGTAAGCGTCGCGTTGGAGCTCGTCGTGTTGCCAAAAGGGTTGCTGATGACGACCGAGTATAGCCCCGCCTGCGTAGCGAGCACGTTGCTCAACGTGACGCTGGTGTTGGTGGCGCCCGTGATGTTCACATTGCCAAATCGCCACTGGTAGGTCAGCGGCGCGCTGCCGATGGCATTAACACTGAAGGTCGCGTTCTGCCCTTGCACGACGGTGAGCGACTGCGGCTGGCCATCAGCCGGCCCGCCACCGTTTGGCCCGGCGATGACAGCCGGTGGAGCGGCCACGGTGAGCGTTGCGCCGTTCGTCACCGCGCCAAACTGGTTCGAGACGATGATGGTATAAACCCCGCCGCTGGTAAGCTGGATGTTGTTCAGGTTGAGCGTCGCGTTGGTCTGGTTGGCGAGCGCCGCGCCCCCAAACAGCCACTGATAGAACAACGGCGCAGTTCCGCCCGCCGTCACCGAGAAGCTGACGTTGGCCCCGACGAAGTTGGTGATGGACTGGGGCGGAGTCGCGAAGAACGGGAAGACCCCGAGCGTGAGACTGGCATTGGAACTCGTGGCAATGCCTGCGGAATTCGAGACGACGACCGAGTAGAGCCCTTCGTTGACCGCCTGGGCATTGGTGATGATGATCGGGTTGTTCGTCGCGCCCGGGATGTTCGTCCCGTTGAACCGCCACTGGTAACGCAATGGCTCCGTGCCACTCGCCGTGACGGCGAAAGTCGCGTTCAGGCCGGTCAGGATGAACAGGTTGGTCGGATGCGTGATGAGCAGCGGCGGCGTGGGATCAGCCGTGCCCACCCGGGTTATGAAGTTGAAGGGGATGTCGTTGAACTGACGAAACTCACCCACGACCACCAGCCGCCCCTGGGTGTCCAGCCCACTGGCATTCACGGCGGCGGAGTTCGGGCTGTTCAGAAATCCCGCCCCGGTGCCGGGGTTGAAGCCCGTGTCGTGGGAGCCATCAATGTTCAAGCGGGCCACACTGCGGCTGGACAGTCCGTTGATCTCGAAGAAGACGCCGACGACGGTCAGCTTGCCGCTGGGCAGCAGCTCAGCGTCACGGATGTCCGAGTTGAACGCGGTGTTCTGGGCGTAAGCAGCGTCAATCGTGCCGTTGGCCTCCAGCCGAACGATCTTCACTCGTGGTTGGTTGTTGAAGAAGTTAAAGCCACCATAAACGATGATTTTTCCGTCATCTTGGACGATGGCTCCGTTGACCAGCCCCGTAGCCCCGACTCCAGTATCAAAGGTGTTGTCCACCGAACCGTCCGCGTTCAGCCGCACGATGCCGGCGCGCACCACCCCATTGAAGGAGGTGAAGTTGCCGCAGACCAAACTCTTGCCGTCCGGCTGCATCTGGATCGAGACCACGGGCTGGTTAGGGCCGAGACCCGGCGTGAAAGTCGTGTCTAGCGAACCATCAGCGTTAAGCCGCAGCAGGCGCACCCGCGCCACTCCGTTGAAGTTCAAAAACCGTCCGCCGACCAGAATCTTCCCGTCCGGCTGCAGCGCAAGCGCATCCACTCCGCCGTCCGGCCCGGTGCCCAGTTTGGTGGTGAACGCGGTATCCAGCGACCCATTGTCATTCAACCGCGCCAGCCGACGCGAACCGGTGTTACCAACAAACGTGAAGTCGCCGCCAATCACGCACTTGAGATCCGGCTGCAGCGCGATGGCGTTCACGGACGATTCCGTGCCAGGCGTGATGAAGGTCGTGTCAAAACTCCCGGTCACGTTCAACCGAGCAATGCGCTTGGCGCTGTTGCCGTTATAGGCATCAAACACCCCGCCGATATAGATCTTGTTGTCGTTGGTGCGGACCTTGGTTGTAAAAATTACCCCGTTAGCGCCCGTGCCAATTGAGAACGACGTGTCCACCTCGCCCGGATCCGCCTGCCCCTGCCCCACGATCCCGAACAGCATCGCCCACAACAGTGCCAGCAGTCCGCCGACCGGCGCAAACGCCCGCCAGAAACCTCGCCCGCCGCGAAAGCCGCGCCCGGTGGCGGACAACATCTCATCCACCACGGTGCCTCGTATAAAACTCATGTTCATGGATTGAAATCTGACGCGCCGCATATGTCCATCGTGCCCGCGATCCGATTGAGCCTAAGCGCGGCGATAAAACGCTCCCAAAGCCGGGGACGGTAACCGCCATCCGTGCCATGTGGCGAGAGTATTTAACGCGTGAAAGGATGCAGCGAGATTCGGCGGAAGCAAGTGCCTCCGCTGCCCCGATGTCGCAAACAGCTTCCTGCGCCTCACGGCTTGCCCGGGGTTGCCACCACCGCCTTCCAGCGCTCGCGATCCGAAAGGAAAAGCTGGTAGGGAAACCCTTCCGCAAAGGCGTGTTTCAGGGGAAAGCCATCAGGAATCTCGCGCCGCACGACCGCATCCGCAGCGAACTCCCCCCACGCCCGGTCCTCCCCTTCGATCAATTCCGAAACCAGCTTCTGATCTAGTGTCACGGAGGTCAGATAGAGGGCGTTGATCGGGCGGACGCGATGGATGGCCCCAAACCCCTCGGCCACATTCGCCGGCAGCCACACGCAATCCCGCCGGCCATACCACGCCACCGCCCAAGGAATGTCGCTCATCATCAGCTCCCGCTCGCCCAGCCAGCCCGCCCGCTCCTGGATGACCTGCGGGTGATACGGTGGATACGCCATCGGCGAACGCGGGCTGCGACCCAGCACGAACAACAGGGGCGCGCACGCCAGCAGCAGGAAGAGCCCAACCACAATGCCCCGGCCGCCCCACGGCGGCAGCTCCAACTGCTCTAGCAGGACCACAAACATCCCGGTGCCCAGGATGAAGACCAGCGGGGCCAGCACCACCAGCAGGTTTTCGGAATGCACGTCGGGCACCAGCGTGGTGAGCCAGGTCTGCCCCAGCGCCTGCACCAGCACCAGCACCGGCAGACATAGCAGCGTGAAGAACCGGAGGCGGGCGATGGACGGATTGCGAAACGGCACCAGCAAACCGGCCAGGAACAAGGCGGAAACCCAACTACCACCCAGCCGGGGTAAATCGTTTTGGAGCACCCCGGGCAGGCGGTCGCCCAGCTTGTGGAGCATCTCGTCCACGCCGACCTGCCGGAGATCCTCATGCGTCAGCGTGCTCTCCGGATTGAGCAGCCGCTCCAGCCGGTTGCCGGGAAACCGGTCCGTGGTCTGATACACCGCCAGTCCGGCGACTCCGAAAAGCCTGCCGCTCAAGTCATGGTTCCGCATCAGCCAGGGCGTGACCACCACGGCAAAGCCGATGAGCGCGGCAAATCCCAGGCTCAATCCGCGCGCCGCGAAGCCAAAGTTGAAAAAGAACATCACCGGCAGGATCAAGCACCCCAAGGCGTAACGTGTCAGCCCCAGCACTCCCAGCAGCGCGCCCACCAGCAATGCCGTCCCATACAGCCGCGCAGCACCCCAGACCTCCTCGCGACTCTCCCGCTCCGCCGCCATCAGCAACTCGGCTATCCCCAGCAGGATTGCCATCGCCAGCATCGTGGACAGGCCGGCGATGCTAAACCGCCACAGCAGGTCCGCGCCGGCCAGCACCGCCACCGACAGCCAGGCGACCTCCGGATCGAACAGCCGCCGGGCCAGCCGCCATGACAGCATCAGCACCAGAAAGAACAGCCCTTGATTCAAGCCCGCGATGAGCAGCTCCGGCGCATGACTGCTGAACGGCTCGTCCGCAGGGATGCGGTCCTCCACCTTCGCCAGCCGCATCGCCCCGGCCAGGAGCGTCGGCCACGCCGGGGCATTGGCCAGATCGGGATGCGCGTTGGTCAGCGAGGCCGCCCCGGTCTTCTGCCCCAGCAAATACAAACTCACGGGCCGGATGAACTGCGTCGTGTAGCCCTGCCCACCGGCCAGATTGCGCGCCAGTTGGGCGGTGTCCATCGCCTCCGGGTTGGCGAAGTTCCGCCACGCGCGCAGATCGTAGGCGATGGCCAGCGCGATGAAAGCCACGGTGAAGCCAACCCACTTCACGACCCTCGCCGCCATGCCCTCCTCGAAGGAGTGAATCATTTCCTGGAGCGTGGGCATGACTGATGGAGCAGGACGTGGCGGATGGCAGCGGGGCGATACTCCGTGTCGGCTGAAGGACAGCCTGCCACCACTCAGCAGGCCTCGGCCATACAAGAAAGGGCTGAGGCGGACGCGCCCGCCGGCCCGGCCCATGGAATCACCCTCAGCGGAGTCACAAGGTTGGGTTGTGGACAAAGGGTAAATTCGCACGTCTCGGAATCAGCTTCCGTTTGAGCGTAGGCGGACATAACCGCCCCCGACAATTGCAAAGATTGCCGCCCGGCAGTGCAGCGGAACGCATCTGCCCGGCGGCAGAAATTCTCGCTCGGCTAGCTCCCGGTCGTTTGCCACACTTTGCCCATGCGCCATGCACCCATAGACTCGAAGCTGTTCATCGAGAACCGCGAGCGGCTGAAAAAGCTGCTCCTCCCGAAGTCCCTCGCCATCGTCAACGCTAACGATGTGCTCCCCACCAACGCCGACGGCTCCCTCCCGCTGCACCCGAACTCCGACCTCTTTCACCTCACCGGCATCGAGCAGGAGGAGAGCATCCTGCTGCTCGCGCCCGACGCTCACGAACCCAAACACCGCGAAATTCTCTTTCTACGTGAGCCGAACGAGCACCTCAAAATCTGGGAAGGCCACAAGCATTCCAAGGACGAGGCCACCAAAATCTCCGGCATCAAGCAGGTCAAGTGGCTGGCCGAGTTTCCCGTCCTCTTCCGCCAAATTATGTGCGAGCTGGAGCACGTCTATCTCAACTCCAACGAGCACAAGCGCGCCGTCGTGGAAGTCGAGACCCGAGACGCCCGATTCGCCCGCGAGTGCCAGGCGAAGTTCCCCCTGCACACCTACCACCGCCTCGCACGCCTCCTGCACCAGATCCGCGTTGTCAAATCAGACACGGAAATTGCACTGCTCCAACAGGCCGTGGACATCACGGAGCAGGGCTTCCGCCGTCTGCTCAAATTCGTGAAGCCCGGCGTGATGGAATACGAGGTCGAGGCCGAGCTGATCCATGAGTTCGTCCGCAACCGCGCCAAGTTCGCCTACAACCCCATCATCGCCAGCGGCGCGAACGCCTGCGTGCTGCACTACAATCAGAACAACCAGCCGTGCCGGAAGGGCGACCTGCTCCTGCTTGATGTGGCGGCGAGCTACGCCAATTACAACGCCGACCTCACCCGCACGATTCCCGTCAGCGGCCGGTTCACCCGCCGGCAGAAGGCCGTTTACAACGCCGTCCTCCGCGTCATGCGCGCCAGCATCAAGGGCGCGACCGTCGGCAAGCTCGCGCGCGACTGGCTGAAGGAATCGCAGGCGATGATGAATGAGGAACTGCTCGCGCTCGGTCTCTTGAAGAAGTCCGACATCAAGCAGCAAACCGAGGACGAGCCGGCGTGCCGGAAGTATTTCATGCACGGCCTTGGCCATCCGCTCGGCCTGGACGTTCACGATGTTGGCTTCACCACCGAACCCTTTGCGCCCGGCTGGGTGCTGACCGTCGAGCCGGGCATTTACCTCCCGAAGGAAGGCTTTGGCGTGCGCCTGGAAAACGACATCGTCGTGACCCCGAATGGCCCCGTGGACCTCATGGCCGGCACCCCTGTCGAGGTGGGGGAGATTGAAGACCTGATGGCGCGATAGCGAGCCGCCACGGCGCCTATGAGGGTTGTCAACCCGTTGTGCGTAGGGCCGAGTGGTTTGCTTGGTCTTGGGGAGTTGCCCCGCAGGGCGCAGCCAGAGTGCAGCCACGGCGGGCGCGCCAGCGCTTGAGCAAGTTGCCACCTCGGTTTTACGGCCTTGAGCTGCGGGGCTTTGCCCTTAAAAGCCGTTTTCCTTGCTGGTCCTGCCTTCGTGTCCTGCCTAGCCCGGCTGGGCGCAGCTTCCCGCGTCGTGCCCGGTAGCGTCCCGGTCATCAGCGCCTATTCGAGCATGCCCGCTCGGGCAGCCCATGAGATCGTGCCTGACGAGGGGAAGCCGCCGGGTGAACGCGCCCCATCTAACCGCTGCCCCGCTTTGCAGGCGGACGGTTCAGGGAACTTTCAACGCGACCGCTGCCGGCGGCGGTCGCTGAGCTTGGGTCGTCAGGCCAAGATTCGTTTGAAAGGTTA
>CAIPBN010000254.1 GCA_903863315.1 uncultured Verrucomicrobiota bacterium
AAATCGGTGTTAGGAAAACCTTAACGGGACAGTAGTGAGGGAAACTCAACTTTCGTTGACAGCCGCATTGCAAGTAGGGACTGACCTAGGGAAGGCAGAGCCGACAGCAGGGCGGATTAAGGGGGGGACTGAGGCCGTGCCAAAATCGTGGTCGGGCTGGGTTCAACAACGACGGTTTTGCCGAATTGATAACATCTGTGAACGGCCAGAAACAGGGGTGAGACGGTCGGGCTGGTTGCAACTGGATGCTGTAGCTTTCCCTGTCTCTTCAGGGAGAACCCTGTGAACAAAGGGTGGTGCCCCGGGTAGGACTCGAACCTACGATACCATTCCACCCCAACAATACGTGGATTTGTTGAGATATTTAACACTGCAGAACACGATTGACACCGGCTACTGTTGTAACAAATGCTGTAGCTGTCATGGCTAGCTTACGACGTGTTCCCCGGTCACCGTATTGGATCGCGTGCTTTACCCTCCCCGATGGAATCCGCACCAACCGTTCGACCGGAACGGCGGACAGGCGGCAGGCACAACGTATCGCGAACGACTTCGAGGATGCTGCTGCTGAAGCCAAGGCGGGGCGCCTGACGGAAGCCCGTGCCCGCAAGACCATCGCCGACATTTTTGCCATCGGAAACAAGGATGCCCTCCCGAGTGCCAGTGTGAAGGACTATTTGGAATCCTGGCTGAAGCGGAAGGAGCTGGAGGCGGGGGAAGCCACGCATGCCCGTTACGCGGTGATTTGCCGACAGTTCCTCGCTCATCTAGGACCGAAGGCGGGACGTGACCTGCTGCAAGTGACCGCCAAGGAGTTCGTGAGCTTTCGTGATTTCCAGGCGGGCAAGCTTTCCGCGAACTCAGTGAACATCTGCTTGAAGGTGCTGCGGGCAGCGATGGCTCAAGCGGTGCGGGATGGGTTGATCGACAACAACGAGGCCTCTCGGGTCAGCCTGCTCAAGCGCGAGGACAAGTTTCAGCGTCGGCCATTCACCCTCCCGGAACTGCGCCGAATTCTTGAGGTAGCTGATGAGGAATGGCGAGGGTTGATCCTGTTTGGCCTCTATACCGGCCAGCGTTTGGGCGATCTGACCATGTTGACGTGGCAGAACCTCGACCTTGGACGCCGTGAGTTACGCCTCTCCACCGAGAAGACCGGGCGACGGCAGATCATTCCCTTGTCGAAGCAGCTCGTTCAGTATATTGAAAGTCTGCCAGCTGGTGACGACCCCAAGGCACCGCTGTTTCCTCGAGCTTACGCTGTGGCCACTAATGGAACAACCGGCGGCAGAAACTCGAAGCAGTTCCACGCGATTCTTGTGCAGTGCGGACTTAGCCGCCCGCAGAAGCAAAAAAGCGATGAGAAGAGCAAGGGGCGCTCCGCCAGGCGCGAGCAAAACGAGCTCAGTTTCCACTGCCTCCGCCACACCGCGACGAGTTTGCTGAAGAACGCCGGCGTTTCGGAAGTGGTTGCGCGTGACATCATCGGTCACGACAGCGCAGCGGTGAGCGCAAATTACACCCACGTCGATGAGGATACCAAGCGCAAGGCCGTGGACATGCTGCCGGACATCTTCCTCGGCAAGTAGCCAGTGGACGCTTCTGTGGTAGCAGGCTTGGTGGCGTTGTTTGCTGGGCAGTCCGGCCTCTCCCTTCGTTGCCTGAGTCCCTCGGTTCAGGACGACACTGTAAGAATCCCCGCTGCGTTCTCGCTGTTGATGGCATGAAGCTTAACGCAACGACGACAACTGCGGTCCAAGCCAACGACCAAACAGCGATCACCCCTGAGTTCATCCGCTTGCCAAAGCCCGGCACGCTTTGCAGATGGACCGGCCTTTCGCGCAGCAAGCTCAACGAGTTGATCCTCCCAAGCCCGTTGAACAGCTTCAAACCACCCGTCCGTTCGCTGTCGTTGAGGAATCGCGGCCAGATCAAGGCGGTGCGGTTGATCGTGTTGGAATCCCTCCTCGGCTACCTGCGCGGCCTCCTTGAACAGCAGTCCACCGAGGCCCACAGCGGATACTCAACGGCTTGTGGCGCGTCGTGAACCTCCAGCCAACGCGTCTATGCAGGTCCAACGAATCAAAACAGCGGGAAGGCGGCGGTTGCTCGATCCAGCCGGCTCCGCTACTGTCGCCACAGGAACCCAGAAATGCCGAAACTCGAACCAGAAGCTGAAATGCAGCAGTTGGAAAACCGGCCTCTGCCAGTGTCTGACGCGGACTTTGCTGCGGCTCGCCAGAAAGACCCAGGACTTTAGCCGGCCATGAAACGCTACCGCGTCATTCTGGACACCAACGTCATCCTGGCCGCGATGCGCTCGCAGACTGGCGCGTCGCATCGGCTGCTGATGACCATCGGCCATCCGGGTTGGCAGAGCGTGGTGACGCCCGCGTTGATGTATGAATACGAGGATGTGGTCAGGCGACCTGGCAACGTGCCGGGCCTGTCGCGGCAGGACATCACGGACATTCTCGACCAGATTTACCGGGAGTCGCACCGGCAGTTGGTCTGGTTCTCCTGGCGTCCGCTGTCGCCGGACCCGGGCGATGATTTGATTCTCGACGCGGCGATTGTCGGCGGGTGTGACTTTGTGGTATCGTTCAACGAGCGGCACCTCCGGGCAGCGCGGGATTTCGGCATCGAAGTCCTGCCACCGGCGGGGTTGCTCAAACTGATAGGCGAAATCGAATGAAAGCCATCGAACTGGAAATGCCGGATGACGTTTACAAGAAGCTGGAAAGCCTGGCGTCGCACGACCATCAACGGGTAGATGCGTTCGCACGGCAGAAGCTGGAGGAGCTGGTGGGGGCCGTGGAGAACTTCGCGGAGCTGGAGCGTCGTGCGCAGCGGGGCAATGTGGACCGTTTCCGTGCCGCGATGGCCAAGGTGCCCAACGTGCCGCCGATGCCGGGAGACGAGTTGCCGCGATAGGGAGACAGCGAGCAGCGGGGCCTCTGCTCACGCTCAATCACTTCGTTGATTGTCGGCCTCGGGTGCTCAACACAAACGGTCCCGCGATTCTGGCCGCTATCAACACGCCCTTCTCTTTGCGCAGCCTCGACAACCACTCCGCCTGAACATCCGCCATCGCCTGAGGAGCATCCCCGCTGACCATCGCCTTCTCGTAAAACGCCTTCATGATTTCAACCGACCACTTATCTGAGATCGGCCACAAGGTCATCAACAGATTCTTCGCTCCGGCTTGCACGAATCCACGACGAAGTCCGAGAACGCCCTCACCGTTGCGCGCTTCCCCAATGCCGGTATCGCACGCTGAGAGCACGACTAGCCAGGTGTTCTGCAGGTTCAAGTCCCCTACTTCCTGAGCGGTCAAGATGCCGTCGTTTTCAGCAGGTGGCACTTCGCCTCTCTTCCAAGCGTCTAAGGTGGCTTGTGCTCCAGCCAGCGCCAATCCACTTCTTTGCATCGGGTTGTTCAATGGTGCGGGTCCGCTCTTCGGACTGACTGGTGTGGAGGCGTCGCCTTTCGTTGCAATTGGGGAGGGAAGGAAGAAACCGTGGGTCGCCAGATGTAGGATGTAAGGGGATTGCAATGCACGGACTTCAACCTCGGTGGCGGCACCCCCCCGGAAGCACTTTTCCAGCACATTCCATTTGGCTGCGTTTGCTTTCAGGAAACTGGCCTCGCTCTCGGTGCCGGGCAGTGGCTCTAGTCGCAAACCGCCGTAGTCACGCCGGTCGTCCCCATGCATTGTCATCACCGGCGAAGTCGTCACTTTGGGGATTTCAACGAGTCCGGTAGAGAAAGCAGGATTGGAAAAGGCAATCAAGGATCTCGGTTCGCTAACCAGCGATGTTGATCCCAGTAAGTCTCGGCCGCTTGCCAGATACTTGATCGAGAGCTTTTCCGCGAGAAAAGTCCCATCCTTCTGAAGCAGTGTGCCGAAGTTCAGGAAATTCAACAAAGAGTCGGGGACAATGAAGAGCGTGCGCGTGTCAGCAGGTAGGTGTTGCTCAATGGGCTCGAAGAGCTGGGCATAGAGGCGTTTCAGCACGGCTTCATCACCGTGGCGACCGTGCCTCATCGCGGTGTTGTAGCTGTTAAGGTTCGTCCCGATTGACCGAGCAGCTCCAAGGGGTAACCACACGGGGGCTGGAACGAGTTTGCGGCTTGATGAATTCATTGCCGCCCCGGGCGCAATCAGCACTCCGCAGCGAGCTTCAAACTGGTGCTTCCCGAGATAATGCCAATAGCAAACGAACTCCAGTAGCACCGCGCCAGGCGGAAGAGCCGACTGGACATCCCTGCACTCGACATTCAACGCTCTCCGAGTGCTGGTGACCGGAGGAACCAGTGCCGCCAATTCATTCCGAGACCGCTCCGTCTTCTCCTTCAGGCTAGATAGCTCCTGTTTATGTGATAGAATGGCGGCTTGCCCAGCCGCCAAAGGCGGCGCTTGTAGAATCTGTGCTTTGCGAATAAGCGTGCGATATTCCTGCACTTTGCCGGCAATTGTTGGATTCTTTACTGCGGCGGCAGCGAGCTGGTCCTCGATCAGGGAATCCAGAACAACGCCTTTGTTCCGAAGCAAAGCATTAGCCCAATCCGAAGAATCTCCGGTCAAATCCACGAGGCAGTAAGGATCGCGTGCTTGATGATAGTTCAGTCGCTCCTCCGCAGATGCAAATGCCAAGATATTGACGAGATGCTCTGTATCCGCTTTAAGCGCATTAGAAGCCGCCTCTTTGGCTTTGGCTGTTTCACCCAACCCCCATTGAGCGAATGCCAAACCCCGATAGTGCTCGAATACTGCGCTCCCACCAGCGGCTTCATCATTTCGCACGACTCGCGTAAAAGTATCAACCGCTCGATGATAGTTACCCGACTCAAGGCACACCCTTCCTAACGACATAAGCGCCAACGAGCAAAGCGGATGCTCCTTTCCGTATCTTAATTCGCTCATCCGCAAGGATTTCTCGAACATTCTTTCCGCCATAGCATAATCTTTTCCAACGAGGTAGAAGTTACTGAGAACCGCAAGGATCGGTGCCAGTCTTTGGTCGTCTGGACCATAAATGTTATCGCTGATTGCCACCACTCGCTGATAACAAACACCAGCCCTTTGACGGTCACCACCCAAACTGTGAAAATACCCCAGTAGTAGCAGGCTTCTGAGGACTATGACATGGCCGTCACCGCACACCTTTTCTCGAATCTCCAAACTTCGCTCGAATGCGGACTTCGCGCGCCCATAGTCGCGCAGGGAGGTAAACAAACTCCCCATGGCTTCAAGGGCCGTAGCCGTTTCCAAGTGAAGCGGGCCCATGGCTTTCTCACAAATCTCCAGATTTCTGCGCAAGAGAGCCGCCGCATTAGAATATTGCCCCATGCTCTGATACAACAACCCCAGATTCAGCAGCACGGGAGCGGTTAGGGGATGTTCCGGCCCATCCGTCTTTTCGGATACGCGCAGGCATTCTTCCAAGAGTGCCGTGGCGCGTTCGAACGACCGTTCGTGTCCAAGAATCACAGCAAATAGCCTTTGAGCTTCCATCGTGAGAGGATCTTCTCGGCCTAGCTTCCGTTCACTGCACGCAAGAAGTGTTTGGAGGAGTGGCTTTGCCTTCGGGTAATCAGCATCTTGGTAGTAGGCCTTGGCAAGATTGCGTAGATAGAAAAGGGTATTCGTGTGTTCAGCCCCAAACGCTTGCTCAGCAATGGACAGGCTGCGCTGGTAAAATTGTTGCGCTTTCGAGTAATTCCCCAGCATTTCGCTGGCACAGCCAATGTTATTCAAGGACTTGGCAGTATCAGGGTGGTTGGAACCGAGCAGCCTTTCACGAATCGCTGCCGCCACTTCGAAGCACCGTAACGAGTCGTCCAGCTCCCGACGGTTCAAATGCAGTTGGCCGAGAAGGTGGATTGTCGTAGCAGTATCCACATTCTCCCGACCGAATGCTTCCTCCCGCAGATTGCAGGCTTTCTGGCAGCTCGATTTCGCCCCGTTGAGATCTCCAGACCTTTCCAGGGCAACAACCAGCCTCTCCAAGGCCAAGATGCTGTTTGTATGGCTGGGTCCATAACGCGTTTCAACTTCGGCCAACGAATCGCGAGCCGCCTCGACCGCATTGTGATTATTCTTGGTTGCGGGTTGAGCTAAACTGGTTGTGTCACCCGGTTTAGAGGGCTGCGGAATTGTTTGTGCCCCACATTGTTCAAATCGTAGAAACGCCGATGTGAGGAAGCACGTAGCGGCCGCACGAAGTGAAATTCGCCGAACCGATTGAAAACGACTCCTGAAGATGCTCACGAATAGGGACTACAATTTAGGGAGCCACCATTTGCTCAATAGTTGCTTTAACCGACGGCAGCACGGAACCTAGTTCCTGCCCCTGCTTAACAGGGAAAGTTTTCTCAACAGTGGGGCGGCCCTTCACCCTGACCGTAAGCCGCAGCTCACTAGCGTCACGGTCGTAAAGGACCTTCACAACCGTCTGCTTTGAGCCAGCCGGCCACGCCTCCTGCCAGCTCTTCAGTTTGGCAGCATCATCGAACTCTTGCGGTTTAACTTCCTTCCATTGCTTCTGAAGCGTATCCAGCGGCTTCTCCCCAGTTCCCCGCACCGTTCCCACCGAATCCAGCATGGCGACTTGGATGACCGGCGGCAGGTTCGGTCCAGGCCGGTTGAGGACCAAAACCAACACCACGGCGGCAGTAGCGGTCGCCAGTCCGA
Organism: uncultured Verrucomicrobiota bacterium; assembly: GCA_903863315.1. Taxonomy (GTDB): domain Bacteria; phylum Verrucomicrobiota; class Verrucomicrobiia; order Limisphaerales; family SXTU01; genus SXTU01. Next base: position 6,698 of record CAIPBN010000254.1, read on the forward strand.
TCCACCAACGCCACACCTCCAGCCACGAAGGTTCAGCCTGTTCCCGCTCGACAGTCGTCTTGCGAACAGCAGCCGGTTCCTGACTGGCTGGCTGGGCTGCTAACGGAAACTTCTTGTCCAAAGCCGCGTTCAGCCGGGCCCTCACATGGTCCGGCAGCACCGAAGGGCCATCCCCAAGCCGGTTAATCACTGGAGCCGCTTTCGTTAGCTCCTGCTCCAATTTCGATTTTTCAGCATCATTCATCCGAGTAGATAACGGGATCGTGGTTCAACTTCTTACAGCTACGGCCAGCCTTCCGGCAAATTCTCGCGCAAAGCCTTCAATCCCCGGTCCAAATACACCCCGATTGAACCAATTTTCAACCCAAGCCGGTCGGCAATTTCCTGCTGCGTTGAGCCCTTGAGGTAGAAGTCTTCAACAGCCTTGCGATACTGCTCGGGCACCTGTTTCAACGCCTTCGCCAGGATCAACGCGTTCTCACCCAACAACACCAAAGCGTCAGGCTGCTGTTGGGTTGCATCAACAGCATCAAAGCCCTCCTTCGCCTCCAAGCTCTCGACCTTTCCAGCCCCATGTTTTTGGGTGGCACGTTGGCGGAAGCGGTCCACCAGCCGGTTCTTGGAAATCGTCACGACCAGCTTCTTGCAATCTTCGAAGCTGTCCACCTTCTCGACGAATTCCACGACCTCCCCGACCGCTTCCATCGCGACATCCTCGTGTTCTTGGTGGTTAAGGCCGGAGGCGGAGGCGCAGCAAACGCTCAGGCTGATGGCGTAAAGAACCTCGAAGGCCCGGTTCCATGCGTTCCGGTCCCCTGCTTTCAGTTGTTCAATGCCGATGTCCACCCGCCTGCTCCGGTGCAAAAATCGCTGATCTGACCGAAATCTACCGGGTTCAGCATTCCTGATGTGGAATGTTTGGCAGTGGATTTCCGGTTGATTTCAGGCGTTTCCCGTTGGTTTCGGCACCTGCCCTTCGGCTCAAACCCTCGGCTGTAAGAAGTCGTTGAGCGTTCCCGTTGATACAGCAACGACGATGAACACGAAGCCGACAACCAGCAGCAGAGAGCAGAACGAGCAAAACAGCAGTGGAAAAGTTCCCTGTAAGAAGTCGTTCAGCTTTCTCGCTGGTAGTGGTGTGACGCAGCAACCGACAACCGAAGCGAACCGAGGCAGCCAGCCAACCGCCCTCTCGCTCCTGCCCGAACAGCCGGGCCTCGGTTTCAAACTTTTCCCTGGGACTCCAATCCGACCCGCTTGCCCAGGGGCTTCAACCAACAGCAGGTCGTCACTCGGGATAGTGGCCCTTCCCGGTGTTTGTCAAATGCAGGGGGCCACAGAAAGACAGAGTAACAGTATGAAAATCATAGTTGAACAGACCAAGTCGGGGCTGACGCCGCAAGGCGAGTATGCCGCCACCCTCAAGAGCATCGTGGCCAATAACTCCACGAAAAAGTCCAAGAACGGGCAGTATCGTCCGATCAACATCACTGCGACCTTTGAGCTGGCCGACGGTTCGGCGAAGGTTGCCAAGGAGTATCCTCCGAAGGTTGAGGTCGGCTGCGTGCTTCTGCAGGACATCAAGACGGTTCTGGGCCGCACGCTGACCGCTGAGGAGGAGCGTGATGGGTTTGATGACAGCGTGTTCACCGACAAGCCCTGCCGGGTCGTGGTGGTGCATCACGAAGGTTCGACCGGAAAAGTGGCGGCCACCGTCGGCATGGTTAAGGCCCCTGATTCGGTGCCAGCCCGGTAAATCAAACGAGCACCTGCCGTCCGGACTGGCCGGGCGGCAGGGCTCTTTTTTTTCACCTCAACCAACCACCGCCAGAATGAGCACACCCAGCCAGCCAACTCCGAACTTATCCGCTGCTCCTGCTCAGGCGGCATCTTCAGGCAAGGATTCCAGATCCCTTCCACAGTCCGACCCGCCCAGTCTCACAATAGAGCAGGCGAGAGCGCTCATCAAACGTCCCGACCCCATGTCAACCGCACCCAAGGCAGAAGCGGTGGCATCGTCCATCACCGGATTACCCTCGGCTTCAAGCAAGCCAACGCAGGTTCAAGAACGTCCCAAGTCCCCGTCCGCTCCAGTCCCAGCAGTGCAGCCGGATGTCGCGAAGCCGGCCAACAACGCTCCCGACTGCCCGAAGGAACATTCGCTCTCAAAAACGGTGGCGGATAGGTTGGGCTGTCCGGCGGCGTTGTTGCTCAGATACCTCGATTACGTCATCGCCAGAAAGGGCAAGGAGAAGGACGGACGGCGCTGGTATCGGGTGAATTTGGATCATCTGGCCGAGCGGTTGCCGTATCTGAGTCGTTCAGGCATCGACAAAGCCCTCAAAACGCTGACTACAGGCGAGAACGCGCCGCTAATGGTGCATCACGAGAATAGCCACGGTTACGACCGCACCGGGAATTACGCGTTCAGGGAGGCGCAGATCGGCGCTGAAAGTCGTGCTAAACTTCGCTACTTCCGACCCAAGGATGCCGTTGAGCTCGGAATCCCGGCGGCCCTGTTGCTCCACAACCTGCGGCATTGGGCTGGACGGAAGAACGCGCCGAAAGACGGATGGCTTACCGTTAAGGTCAAGGAGCTGGCCAAGTTGCTGCCGCTGACCGCCAAACAGATCCGAGATGCGTTGAAAACCCTGGTTGAAGCCAAGAAGATCGAGCCGGATCCACCTGCCGGCAAGCATCGCTTCTGGCGCTACCGGTTGATGGAGCCAAAACCCGAGACAGTTACGAAAGTGGATATGGGGGTTACAAAAGTGGAAATGGCAGTGACGAATGTGGAAATGGGAGTGACAAAAGTGGATATGAGGGTGACAAAAGTGGACAACTATAATAGTTATCAGTCTTCTTTATCAGCTTCGTTACCAGCCTCTCTTGAACAGAAAACCAATTACTCAGTGCGCCCGGCTTCGCCGACCGCCGTGAGTGGTTGTATTTCACTCTCAAAGGAACATGACACATCCTCGAATATTGCAGGCATGAAGGATGAACCTCTCCATGCCTTATCTCCCCAAGATGAAGCTCTCCAGAACTCATCATCCGGTGATGACCTTTCTCCAGACAGGCCTTCTGAAGCTCTCAAGGACAACAATAGTATACCGGTGCCAACCAATAATTCGGTCAGGCAAGAAGGCTCCGGCGTCCCTCCGAACCTTCAACCAAGCCAGGTTGCAGACTTGGCCAGTCAGGGCAGTTCCGTTTCGCCTTCTCCTGGCGCATCGCTGTGGCCTGCTTTCTTCGAGGCCTTGCTGCTCCAGTCATCCACCGAATGGTCTCAGCTCGAAACGCAGCAAAAGCGTCAGTTGGAAGATGTCTGCCGCGCTGAGTTGACCACGTTCCTCGGCAAGCAAACCGACGAGGTCTTGTTTCGTTGGAGTGAAATCAGGGATCGGGAAGCGCTCTACATGGAGTTTCAGCCTTGGGTGGATCGGTTCGAGTTTGCTGGGCTCAAGAACCGCAATGCTACCGCTCTCACCCTTCTCCACAACGCCGCCATGGTTCGTCTGGTCGAGGTGTTTATCCGCTTTCGCGAAGTCGGAACTTATCTGTCCGGTGAGCGGTATCCTTACCTGTTTACCGTGGCAATCGGCCGGCACATCGCACCCTACCGTAAAGCTCTCGAAGACGCCCACCGGAGCAAGTTCGTGGCAGCCAGGCAGGCCGAATGGGACGCTGGCCGGAACAAGCATCGCAGCGCCGACGAACATCTGGAAAACGACCCAATTCAGTCAGCCGCAGTGAAATCGAAGGTGGTTGAGAACGCCATCCACTCGCGCAACCTGACCGGGGTGCTGAACGCCAAGCATGAGATCAAAAAGAATCTGCTCGTTTACAATGCAGGATCGCTGGTGATGGCCAAACATTTCTTCAACGCCAACCCTACAGCCACCCCCGCCCATCTGCTGGCTGTGATGGACCGTTGTGCTGCCTACGTTGCTGATAATCCGTTGGAAGGCCAATTCGACGCGCGGTTTAACATCCGCAAAGGCACCCATCTCACCTCACTGCTCAAAGAACTGCCCTCAATCGTAGCGGCTGCCGAGTTGGGAGATTCAGTCCCTGCGTTTCAAGCGGTCCGGGCTGATGAGATTGAAAGCTGAGTGCCTGTAGGATTGCATTTGAATGACTGACGTGAGAGAATCGAACTATAAGACCCGGCCAGCCAGATTAAGTTGGCGCAAGCGATCAGGAATTGACCGAGACGACAGCCGTGATTGAGCAAGGAACGATGAACAAAACGCTCGCGAAGGAAGTGCAGCAAACAGGCAAAAGCCCGAAATACGGAGTTCGCTTGTCCCAGAGTAGTGCCTCCGTTACCTTCACGTTGAAGGAATCGGATGTTCGCAACTGATTGTAAATGCGACAGATACGAAAACGGCTGCTGCAAATAAGGCCAAAAAAGCCGACATGCCCACCCTCCCCACTTTTTGGGTTCACCAGTGGTTTGTGGGAATAGGCTGGCGGATGGTGGGGATTTAGCGACCGGCAACAGCTCGGGTTTCGTGGTCGCCGCGCTGCTGAACCATTCTGAAGATGGCCGTGGGCGCACGGAACTGACGGACTGATCCGTGTGTCCGTGCGGTCTTTTTCTGGAGAGTCGACTGTCCGTGTGGTGCCGAGGTCGAGTCCGCCAAACCAACGACAGTCCGCATCCGCTCAAATCAGCCCGTTAACGATCCCTACCGGCCCGCCATTGCATCATCGCCGACAATCCCACCCAACACCCGTCCGTTGATCCCGACCGCTCCTGAGGGCTTCTAGGAGGAAAATGTAGTTAAGCCGAACGGTTACTACAAACAAGCTGGTCGCGGGTGGTGGATATGTTGGTTAACACTCAATTCAGAACGCCACAGTCAACCCGGCTGGTAGATTCAATGATTCCGGACCGGCAAGCGATACATTCAACGCTAAACGGTAGTTCCGGAGGGGTTTCATCTTATTACCCTCTTTTCTCACTCAACTATCAATTAACGAGCAGGTAATTCTACAGCTTAATGAAGGTCGGCATTCTGCCCAACCAACCGTTTTATTAGCCGAACCCGAAGCTTGCCTGTTATAGCTAACAAGAGTTCCGGAGGGGTTTCATCTTATTACCCTCTTTTCTAGCACAACTCCATTTAGAAAGGAGCTGATTGGTGGTTTAAGCGATAGCGATGATTGACCTGAGAAGTGGTTCGTTTGGATAGAGATTCCAGCCTGTCGGCTCTTCTGAACCGTTTGGCTGACGTTCCTGCCAACTAGCCCATCTCCGTCTCTCCGGAGGCAGATGCTCTTCCGGACGAGTCAAACCAGCTACTTCCCCGCCTTCGCCTTGGCCGCTTCAACCTTCGCCCACCTGACCTTCTGAGCCGCTTTGATGGCTGCCCTACCCGCCGCACTCATCTTCCGCTTCTGCTTGGGGGCTGGAGCTGAAGTTGTGGTAGGAGCAGCGTTTCCTTTCAGCTTCGCCCACCTGGCCTTCTGAGCGGCAGCCATCTTCGCTTTGGTGGCAGCACTAACGGTTCGCCGGCTTCCCTGTTTGGCGGTAGGAGCCGCAGTCACCACAACATCCCCACCGAGCACCCGGTTGATGGCTGTCAACCGGGATTCGAGCTTCGCCTTCTCGTTGATGAGGGCTGATTGCAGCTTCAGGTAATTCTGGATGTCAGATTTCATGGAACGAGCGTAGGGGAGCGGTGACGACAATTACAAGGCCAGCAGAATGGTGAAGATTGAACATTCGCAGTCCCGGTTAGTCCGAAACTCCCTATGAAGCTGAAGAGCCGAATTCCCGCGCCGATCATCGCAACCGGTCAAGTCTGGCGGTTGAACGATGAGGTCACTTGCCACATCGGGGAAGTCGGCAAACGGCTGGTCCATTACAAGATGTTCAAGGGGAAACCGGTTCGCATCCCCTCAACTCTCGGCAACCTGGAAGCCTTGGCGAAACATCTGAAGGCGAGGAAGGCCGTGTTGGTGCAGGGATAGAAGATTGCCGGAGTGTAGTGCGCGCGGTGATGGCAACACTTTCGGGCGGGCAGCTTCGAGTTACCATGGATGGTAGTGGGCATCTCCTGCCCTGCCTCGGAGTCTGCCCGCCCATTCCTATCAACGCAGTTCTGCCTTCCCGTCCACCACTCAGGAGGAGGCGGGACGCTCGACCAAGCTGTTGCGCCAGTCGCCGGTGAAACCGAAAGTGGGTGCGGGCTGTGGCTCGGAAAACCAGAACTTGGTGAACGCGGCGACATTTGGCGCACAGAACCAATGGGCCGAGCCGTCCTCATCAACGGCCCACCAACGAGCACTATTCGGAGCCTGGGACCAGTCAACTTTCATGGTTGTAGCCTGCCACGTTCGAGGGGCAGGCGGCGAACAGATTCAGTTTCTCCAGCCAAAGGTCGATCAACAGCAGTCGTCAACCATCCCGGCTACTCTGCAAACACGTCCCGCACACCAGCTTTTAGTTTCTTCAGGATGTCCCCCATCTTGCCCAACGTGACGCTCTGCTCACCGGTTTCCAGCCGATACAGGGTGGAGGCCGAGATGCCCAGTTGACGAGCGAACACGGCGTAACTGGCGTCACCACGCCGCTGGCGTAGAAACCGGCCGAACTGCTTTTCGAGGCTCTTGCCCACGTCCGGCAGTTTTGCTGAACTTACATTCCGTATGTGGAATGTTTAAGCTTGTCCCGTCCCGGATGCGGAATACCATCCCGTCATGGGTTCCCCGAGTGCTTGGACTATCCCATTGCTGGCGGCGAGCGTGATTTGCCGTTGTGCCTGTGGCGTGCTGGCGCTGTTGATGCTAGCCGTCTGCGGCTGCGGCACCGCTACCAAAGACCCCCTCCAAAGCGCTGTGGGGAGTGTGCCCGCTACCACACGCCAGCAGCCCAACGCCAACGCAGCAGCAGAGGCCGAAGCGGAGCTGGCCAGAACACGAACTCGTGCGATGGAGCGTGTCCTTCAGGCTGCGGCCGCAGCAATTCAGAAAATGGAGAGTGAATCGAAAAAGCTTGCTGCCCTCGACTACTTTCGACCGGGCCAGCCCAAGCTGATGGCCTTAATCCGCACGGTGAAGCAGGAGATCGGAGCGGTGGATACTACCGGCTGCCCCCAAGAGTTTCGGAACGCTTATCTCGACTTCACCCACCGCCTCAACGATGGATGGGATGCGATGGATCCCTACCTTGGCTGGCGCGGGCAAAAGATGGGACTCATCACACCTTGGAAGATACTTGAAGTAGATGAGAAAACGGAACAGGCGATGAGGCCAATGAACGCGGCATGGCAGAGGTTGGAGCGAATCGCCGTCGCAGGAGGGGCGACACTCCCGAAGTAAATCCAGAGACAGGAGCCAAATGAAGCAAATCTACATTGTTAAGGATGGCGCGGCGGCGGGGCCGTTTGCCATCGATGTGCTCTGCCAGCAAATTCAGGATGGCCGATTGGCGCTGTCTGCATTGGCATGGCATGAAGGTCTGCCCGCCTGGACAGAGTTGAGGAACATTCCTGAGCTGCTTGTTACCGCCATGCCTCCGCTACCTCCGGGACCCGGGCCAGCATCGGTCCAGACAGTTGCACAGCCACTTCCGACGCCAGCAGTCTCGGTAGCGGTCTCTACGCCAGAGGCTCCTGCGCTCACGGTTTCCGAACTCCCGAAGGCTGACAACCACAGCATGCTCGCATGGCTGGCGGCTGCGGCGCTCGCGGTTGTTTATCTGCTCTTTGGGTCGGAAGATTTGAGAGGGCGAATCCTCGTTTCGATGGCCACCTTCTTCCAACTCTCACAGTTCCAGAATAAACCTCTGACCGGACTCTTCCTGCTAGGCATCGTGTTCCTTGTGGCGGCTCTCATCGGGGGGCATTGGCTGGACGGACCCTCTCTGCACTCATCCTTGGCCACTTTGGTAATCGGAGCTATCGCGTTGATCGCCTGGGTGGGATTTGGCATTGCCAAGCTCCGGAGGCGAGCATGATTCGACTGAGTGCATTTTGAAGGCACACGTTGACGGCGCAGACGATCTGCCTGCTGATCTCATGCGTTTCGCCTGACGCTCCGAACCGGGAGGGGACGGGGCTGGGGTGTTAGATATTCCTCGTGCAGCGAGTTGAAGGCAAACTGCTCATCGTCCATTCGTTCCTGCCTCGCCGACCCCTCCCGTCCTGCGTTCAGCCTTCCTCTGGCGGTATAATGCTCTGATAACCACATCGGCCTGCCCTTAACCGGGCGGGACGATTCCCCTCCAACCCCCGAAGGCATCCACCCGTCCCCTCTCCCTGACCGGAGGGGTGGACGGGTGCGGTGCTTTCATCATCAGAAAGGCAATCCCTATGGCTCTCGTCATCGAAGCCAACTACAGCAAGAAAGTCGGCCTCCCCGGCTACAGCTCGCACCAGTTCAGCCTCACGTTGAAAGCCGAGATCACCGACATCAACCAGGTCCCCGCCGAGGTCACCCGCCTGTATCGTCTGTTGCAGGACGGCGTGGACACCAGCATCAAGGAAGTTGGCTACCTGCCAGAGGCGAAGCCGACCAATGGCAACGGCAATGGTCACAGCCAGCCGCGCAACGGCAACGGGCAGCCCACCAACGGCAACCACGAACAGTGGAACTGCACGCCCAAGCAGCAGGACCTCATCATCAA
>CAIPBN010000255.1 GCA_903863315.1 uncultured Verrucomicrobiota bacterium
CGATTCAGTCTTGGAGCTTGAGTCCACACCCACACCATCAACCCCGAACTCACGAACCCGACGACGAAACTGGAAAACAAGAACAAGCTCGATGTTGGCTGCGTTTGGTAGTCTCGAAAAATCTGCCACGCCACCAACACGGCCACCGCTGAAAGAAGTAGGGTCAGCCTCATCGTCGAGGCCTGCGACCGCGCGGGGACCGCTGGCGATTCAGTTGTCGTTTGCGCGTTCAATTCTTTGTCACTACTTCATCGAGGTTCAGAATCAAGTTCGCCACCATCGTGTAGGCGGCGAGTTCGCTCGGGTCGAGGGAGGCGTCAGGCTTGGACTCGCCGAAGGTGATGGCCTTCTTCGCGGCGTCGGTGCGGCCCTGGTATTTGGCCCATTGGGTGAAGAGCGTGTCGGAGAGCACGGCGGTCTCGGCCTTCGTGGGCGGGCGGGCGGTGGCGAGCCGGAAGCCGTAGGCAAGCCGGGCTTCGGCGTGGCTGCCGCCCTCATTCAACATCCGCTGGGCGAAAGCGCGCGCGGCCTCGAAGTGCTGCACGTCGTTCATCAGCACGAGCGCTTGGAGCGGCGTGTTGCTGCGCTCGCGGCGTGCGCAGGACTGCTCGCGGCTCGGCGCGTCGAAGGTCGTCATGCTCGGCGCGGGCGCAGTGCGCTTGATGAAGGTGTAGAGGCTGCGCCGCCAGAGCGCGTCGCCCTCGTCGCGCTTGTAGGTCTTCGTGTTGCTCCCGGAGTAGGCCACCGGCTCCCAGATGTTGTCGGGCTGGTAGGTGCGCACGCCCTTGCCACCGAGGGTGGGAACGAGCAGACCGCTCACGGCGAGCGCGTTGTCGCGGACCTGCTCGGCGTCGAGGCGGAAGCGCGGGCCGCGTGCGTAGAAGCGGTTGTCCGGGTCGGCAGCAATTTTCTGCGGCGTGGCCTTCGAGTCCTGCCGGTAGGTCGCGGAGGTCACGAGCAGCTTCACGAACTGCTTCATGTCCCAGCCCTGCTCGCGGAAGGTGACGGACAACCAATCCAGCAACTCAGCATGCGACGGCGCTTCGCCCTGCGCGCCGAAGTCGGACGAAGTCTTTACCAGCCCGGTGCCGAAGAGTTGTTGCCAGAAGCGGTTCACCGCCACGCGCGAAGTCAGCGGATGCTGCGGGCTGACGAGCCACTTGGCGAAGTCGAGGCGGTTGGTCGTGCCGGACTTGGGCAGCGGCGGGAGCACGGCGGGGACGTTCGGCCAGACCTGCTGGCCGGGCTTGTTGTATTGGCCGCGCAGCATCACGAAGCTGTCGCGGGGCTTCTCCAAATCCTTCCAGATGAAAGTCGCCGGGATGGCCTTGTCGAAGTCATCGCGGGCCTTGGCAATCGGGTCTTTCTCCGCGTGGACCTTGGCGAAGGCGGGGCGCGTGGAATTGCAGACGAACTCGAAGTAATAGTCGCGCAGCCGTTGGTTTTCCTCGGGCTTGCGGTCCTCGGGCTTCACGGAGCGGAACAGGCGTTTCACCTCGTCAGGCACGTTCGTGAGCGCCTTGCCCTGATTTTCCTTGAGCCAGACGGCGAGCGATTCGTTCGGGTCTTTCGAGGGATTGCTTTCGCCGGTGACGCCGACGTTGTCCCACGTCACCGTGCCCCGGAAGAGCGTGAAAGCGAGGCCCTTGATTTTATCGCCGGCCTTGAAGCCAAGCTGCGACGCGGCGAACTCCAGTTTCACCCACTCGCCGGTCTTGGGCAGGTCGCCGAGGCGCTTGCGCTCGTTCGTGTTGCGCTGGCCGAAGTCAATCGCGTCGAGGTCGCCCCACACCGCGCGGTGCGACCAGTTGCCGGTGTTGAACTGGAGCATCACGGACTTCGGTGGGTCCTGCGGGTCGAGGAAGATGTTGAGGAAGACCTTGCCGTTGGGCGGGATGGTGAGCGGTGTCTTGAGCTCGGAGAAAAAGTCCTGCCCCACGCCTGGGTCGGTGCGCTTCAACGCGCGCTTGCCGGAGAGAACCTTGCCGTCTTTTTCCGTGACCCACTTCGCGGTGGTCGAAGCTCCGCTGGCCTCCACCTTCGCGCCGGCGGGGAAGTCGTCGTCCACCCAAGTCGTGTCGAACTTCTTGAGCGGCGGCGGCGGGTTGAGCGTGGACGGGTCGGTGTAAACGACCTTCGTCAGCTCGGCCTTGATGCGCTTGTCCACGGCGGCGATTTGCGCGTTGAAGTCGTCGAGCTTCTTCTGTTGCTCGGGGGTGGTGAGCTTGAGCGTGGGTGCGGTGAGCAGCGCGTTGCCGTCCATCGCGGGGTCCGCGTTGCTGTGGAAGAACGCATACATCGAGTAAAAGTCCTTCATCGTGAGCGGGTCGTATTTGTGGTCGTGGCAGACCGCACAACCGGCGGTCAGGCCCATCCACACGGACGCCGCGGTCTCCGTGCGGTCCACGGCGTAGCGGTAAATCCACTCCTCGTTGATGCTGCCGCCCTCGCCGGTGGTGACGTTGCACCGGTTGAAACCCGTGGCGATGAGCTGGTCTTGCGTCGGGTTCGGGAGCAGGTCGCCTGCGAGCTGCTCAATGGTGAACTGGTCGAACGGCAGGTTGCGGTTGAACGCGCGCACGACCCAGTCGCGGTAAGGCCACATGGAACGCTCGTTGTCCAAGTGCATGCCATGCGTGTCGCCGTAGCGCGCGGCGTCGAGCCAATGCCGGCCCATGTGCTCGCCGTAGTGCGGTGACTTGAGCAACCGGTCCACGACCTTCTCGTAGGCGTTCGGCGACGTGTCCGCGAGGAACGCTTCCACCTCGGCGACGGTGGGCGGGAGGCCGGTGAGGTCGAAGGTCACGCGGCGAATGAGGACTTCGCGGGAGGCCTCGGAGTTCGGCGTGAGCTTCTTTTCGGCAAGCTTCGCGAGGATGAAGGCATCAATGGGATTGCCGGTTGCCGATTGCCGATTGCCGATGGAAGGGGGCGTCGTCTTCACCGGTGCGACGAACGACCAATGCCCCTGATAGTTCGCGCCCTCCTCAATCCACTGCTTGAGCAACGCGAGCTGCTCCGGCTTGAGCGGCTTCTTGTTCGACTCCGCCGGGGGCATGAGGTCGTTCGCGTCCTTCGTCGTGACACGCGACCAAAGCTCGGACTTCTTCAAGTCCTTCGGCACCACCGCGTGCTTGGCGAGCGCGCTTTCCGCCACGTCGAGCCGGAGCTTGCCCTTGCGGGCCTTCTCGTCCGGCCCGTGGCAGGCGTAGCAGTTGTCAGAAAGGATGGGGCGGATGTCCCGGTTGAAATCAATCTTGCGCGGCGCGGCGCTGGCGGAAGTGACGGCAAGGCCGAGTGCGACGGCCAGGCAGCCCCAGGACAATTGCATGATGGTCATAGGCCCACTTTCGACTCGCCGCGAAAAAAGGCCATTCAGAAAGTGCGAAGGAACAAGTCGCTCCCGATACGTTGTCGTCTCCCAGTGTCACATTCCCCTCGTTGCGCTCCGCGGCCGAACCTGCAAACCTCATCCCACTATGTCGAGCATTGGCAAACTGATGAAGCAGGCGCAGCGGATGCAGCAGCAAATCGAGCGCGTCCAGGCGGAACTGGCGGCGAGGACCGTCGAGGCCACCAGCGGAGGCGGAGTGGTCAAGGTCACGGCCAAGTGCGATGGCTCGCTTGCGGCCATCAAGATTGATCCGGCGGCGGTGAATCCGGCTGACGTGTCGCTGATTGAAGATATGGTGCTCGCCGCTGCCAACAACGCGCTCGTGCAGGCGAAGGAGATTTCCAACACTGAGATGGGCAAGGTGACTCAGGGGTTCAACCTGCCGGGGATGGTGTAGCGCGTGCTCCGTGACGCGGATTGCGTGATTCACGCAGGGCGCGTCTGCCAATGCCCACGCAACCCGCAGCACGGAACATTTCATGGCCTCCCTACCCGAGCCCATCATCGCCCTGACCGCCGCGCTGTCCCGCCTGCCCGGCATCGGGCCGCGTTCAGCGGAGCGGCTGGCGCTGCATCTCGTGCAGAGCGAGGCGGGTGCGGTGCGGGCTCTGGCAGAGGCCATTCTTGCGGCGCGCGAGCGCATCGCCCTCTGCCGCGTGTGTGGGGCGCTTACCGAGCGGCAACCGTGTGCCCTGTGCGATGATCCGCGCCGTGATGCCGCGCTCATTTGCGTGGTCGAACGCCCCACGGACATCTTCAGCATCGAGAAGTCCGGCGCGTTCCACGGGCGCTTTCATGTGCTGGGTGGAAAGATTTCCCCGCTCAATGGGGTTGGGCCGGAGGACTTGCGCATTGCGGAACTGGAAGCGCGGCTCGGTGCCGAGCCGGTGCAGGAAATCATCCTCGCGCTCGGCACGGACGTGGAGGGGGATGCCACCGGGCACTACCTCGCCAAGCGGCTCGCCGCGCGGGGCGTGAAGGTGAGCCGGCTCGCGCATGGCCTGCCGGCTGGCAGCGGCCTGGAGTTTGCGGATGAACTGACCTTGAGCCGGGCGCTGGAGGGAAGAACCAGTGTTCAGTAAGCAGTCTTCAGGGTTCTGTTTTCCCGTCACCGCCCGCGTTCGGCTTCACAAGCACTGATTACTGAACACTGACTACCGATTTCTCCGACCCCAGAGCATTGCCCATGAACACCGCCACCTCGCCGACTCCGACCGCCGTTGTCTTCGACCTCGGGAAAGTGCTGCTGGAATTCGACTACGGCATCGTGGCGCGCCGCCTGGCGGCGCACAGCGGCCGGGATGCGGAGCAGATTCGCGGGCTGTTGGACCAGTCCCCGTTGCTGTTTCGATTGGAGAGCGGGCAGATGACCAATGAGGAGTTCTTCGCCGAGGTGTCGTCCCTCACCGGCTACACGGGCGGGTTTGGCGAGTTCGCCAACATCTTCGGCGACATCTTCTCGGCGATTCATCCCATGATCGACCTGCACGGCCAGCTTCGCGCACGCGGAGTGCCGACCTTTATTTTCTCGAACACCAACGAGCTCGCCGTGCGGCACATCCGGGCGAACTACGCCTTCTTCGCCCATTTCACGGACTACATTTACTCACATGAGGCGGGCGCGATGAAGCCCGACCACCGGATTTACGAGGTGGTCGAGCGGCGTTCGGGCCGGAAGGGGGCGGAGCTGCTCTATCTGGACGACCGCAAGGAGAACGTGGACGCAGGCGCGTCGCGTGGATGGCAGGTGGTGCATCACCAGACGCCTGAGCAAACCATCGCCGCCGTGCGGGCGGCGGGTTTGTTGTGAGGAGACGGATCGGTTTTAACGACCCGCTTCGGCGAGCTTCAAGCGATGGCTGGCCTTCTCCGTGTTGCCGGCCCGGTCGCGGGCGGACGCGGTGAGCTCCTTCGCGGCGGTCAGGGTGACTTCCCAATCCGCCACGCCCGCCTGCTGCGTCACGATTTTCGCGCGCTGGCCGTTGACGATGACTTCTGTCACCTCGCCGTTGTCCTGTGTCACGCCGCGCACGAGCAGCTTGCCGTCGGCCTGCTTGCGGGCGGAGGTGATGACGGTCGCGGGCGGCAGGTCGTCCACGGGGGCGAGCAGTTGCGGGAAGGCAACCGGGGTGGACTTCGCGGCGCGCACGTCCTTGCCGGTGAACTTGTCCACACTGCCAAACTCCGCGCTGGCCGCCGCCGGGAACTTGGTGCTGACCACCTTCGTCACGTCGCCCGTCGCCGGGTAGCCGTGGAAATAATAAGTCACCGCGTTCTCTAGCTTGTCGTTGCGCGGGCCGCCGCCGAGGTCCACGACCTTGCCCGCGCGCGACTCGCTGCCGGGCCAGCTCACGTTGCGGAAGTGGCCGGCGGTTCCGGGCTTGGGCGAGGTGCAGGCCAGCTGGATGAGCGGGTCGCGGCCCGAGCGGCAGTTGATGAGCTGCACGTTCTCGTAAGTGAAATCGCCGTGCTGGATGCTTTCGTCGTCGTGCCCGCGGTTGATGGGCTCGGAGCCGACCTGCGTGAGGCTGATGTTGCGATAGACGTGCGCATCGTAGTCCGGATGGTAGATGCCATAGACGCCATTGCTCACCGTGAGGCCGTCGAGCAGGAAGTGCGACAGGTTCGGGCGCATCACGTAGTGCGTCTCCCACGCGCGCAGGTTCCGCGCGATGAACGGATGCGCGCGGTCGCCGCCCACCGAGCCGTTCACGTCGTCGCCGAAGTTGAAGCTGTAGAGGCCCTCGCTGTGCGACTCGTTGTCCTCGAAGCGGAGGAAGGGCAGCTTGCGCACGTCCACGCGCTCACGCTCGCCGTTGGACTGGAGCGTGTTCAACTCGGGGTTGAAGTTGCTGCGCTTGGCGACCTCGAAGCGGTAGCCATACTCGTCGTTCTCGCAGGCGACGTTTCGGGTGAGCGTGTTGCGTCCGTTCGCCCACCAGAAGCCCGCGCCATCGTTCGGGTCGAAGGGTAAAACCTGCTTGGGCAGGCGCTTCCCGCGAAACGCCTGCACGGCGAGGTTGCGGTCGAGCAGGTTGTATTGCTCCGTCGCATCTTCGAGGAAGTAGCCGTGGCCGACGGACTGATAGCCCACGCAATCGCGCACCACGAGGAAGTCCGTGCCGTGGATGGTGAGCCAGCGGTTGTGCGAATCCCAGATGCTCGCGCCCAGCACGCCGCTGCCGCGCATCGAGTCACGCACGAGGTGGAAGTGGATGGCGTATTTGCCCAGCACGCCTTCCTTGCCGAGATGGCGGAACTCCGCGTAGCTGATGCCGCCGGTGCTGTCGCGGTGGAACATCGTGTGCCCGCGCACGCCGTCGGGCTTGGCGGACTCGATGACAACGTTGCGCGACAAGTTCGCGACCTCGCTGCGGTAGTCGCCTTCACCGAGATGCGCGTAGTCCAGCGCGCGGTCGAGCGTGACTTGGTCGCCGGCCAGCGTGGTGATGCGGCGTTCCTCGGTCTGGACCTTGCGCGGACTTTTCGCAGACTGGCGGAAGGTGTTGCCGCTACCGTAGCTTTCCTTCGAGACGGTGACGATGACCGTGTCGCCCACGCGCCAACCGCTGACGGGCTCGGAGAGTTTCACGATGGAATCACCGGCCTTCGCCGACGCGCCGAGCTTGAGCCAAGTGCGGTTCATGGGGGCACCGTGCGTCTCCCAGCGACCGCCGCAGTTGATAATCGCGGGCAACGTTGCCTTGTTCATGCCCTCGAAGTGAACGAGGTGAATCAGCGCCGTGACGCCAGCGGGAATGGGCCGCTCCGCCGAGCCAATCTCCAGCACCGGCAGCGAGCCGGCTTGCGCGGCCGTCGGCGCATCCGCGTGGCAGTCGAAGCCGTCCTCCGTCGTCGTCTCGCCTGGCTCGATCTTGATGAGACCGACCTCCAGCCGCGTGGATTTCTCTCGGCTGAACGTGAGCGTGCCCGCGACGTGAATCATGCGGATGGCGTCCTTGCTATCCGCGTCATAAACCACCGTGTGTCCGGTGCGGACTTGGACACGGTCACCGGCCTTGGGCGTGCGGCGGTCCGCCCACGTGGCGGCATCGGACCATGCGCCGCTCTTGGTGGAACGGGCGTCGAAGGTGACGGGTGCGGGTTGGGCTTTCAGGCTGGTCACGGCAAGGAGCCAGCCGGCCAGCAACAGCAGGGTTTTCATGCCCAGAGCCGACTGGCAAACGGGGCAGGGGATTCAACCTGCCCGGGCTGGCCGACGGCCAGCCGTTGCCAGCCATACCACAGCATGCGGGGCAGGTGGAACGGGCCTTTGTAAATCGTCCCCTTCGCCCGCGAGGAAATGCGGCCGTCGCGGTGCAGGTAGCCGAACCACTCGCCGTGCTCGGGGTCCGGGAAATGTTTGAAACTCCAGTCGTGAACGAGTGCGTGCATCCCGGCAAAGCGCGGTTCGCCAGTGAGCTGCCAGGCGAGCAAGGTCGCAATAATCGCCTCGTTGTGCGGCCACCAGAACTTCATGTCGTGCCAGTATTCCTGGACCGGCTTGCCCAGCAGATCGGTGAAGTAGAGCAGGCCGCCGTGCTCCGCGTCCCAGCCGCGCGTCCACATCCAGTCGAGGATGGTGGTGCCGAGCTGGATCAGCCGCCGATCCCCGCGCAGGGCACCCTCGTGCATCATGAACCAGGCGCATTCCAGCGCGTGGCCGGGGTTCAAGGTGCGGCCGTCATGGTGGTCAATCACGCTGCCATCCGGCGCGACCGCTTCCAGCAGCGCGCGGTGGTCGGGCTTGAGGAAGTCGCGCTCAATCTCGGAGATGCTGTGGCCAATCCACTCCGTGCAGGTGCGTCCGCTGACGGACACGTCGCCGAGGTTCGCGCGCAGCTCCTGCGCCGTGGCGATGCCAATCATGTGCGGGCCGATGCCCTTCATCGGCCGGGTGGGCTCGAACTTCGCCGCCATCACGCCGGGGGTGAAGCTGTAGTGCAGATACGTGGCGAAGTTCTTCACCGCGTCCTCGGCGGCGCGGGCATCCCCCGAGGCGCGCGCATAGGCGGCGTTGGCGATGGCGGAGAAGCTTTCGCTGTAAACGTAGCGTCGCATCCGCAGCGGCCGGCCCTCGCGTGTGACGGTGAAGAACATTTTCCCGTCGGGCGCGTAACAGTGCCTGCGGATGAACTCGATGCAGGAGCGGGATGCGGCGAGACATTCGGCCCGTGTCGGCGACTTGCTATCGCCGTCGAGGGCTGGCGTGTTCGCCAGCGTCGCGAACATCCAGGCCGAGCGGCCTTGGAACCACACGCTTTTGTCCGTGTCCACCAGGCTGCCATCGCGGTCGAGGCAGGTGAGGATGCCGCCATGCTCGTGGTCCATGCCGTGGCGCAACCAGAAGGGGATCACGTCCTGCAGCAAGGTGTCGCGGTAGAGTGACCCGAGTGCGGCGCGGCTTGCAGTCTGGGTAAGATCGGTGGTCATGGATTACGGAAATATGCGGATGGCAAGGAACGCGCCAGCGCCTTGTGGTTTGGTGGACGGTAACAGCAGTAGCGCCTCAAGCGGCCGGCTTCTTGACTTCCGCCTGGGTCTGCTCGTGTTTCTTGGCGGCCAGGACGTTTTCCATGCATTCCACGAGTGCCTTGAGGCTCACGGGTTTGGGCAGGAACAAGTAGCCGCCGGTGAACTTGCCATCCGCGGCCTCGTGCCGGGAGACGGTGGCCGTCAGAAACACGACCGGCACGTGCTTGAGGGCGTTGTCGGCCCGGATGCGACTGGCGATTTCGCCGCCGTCCGCCCCGGGCATGATCACGTCCAGGAGGATGAGGTCGGGCTTGAACTCATGTGCGCTGGCCAGCGCGTGCAAGGCGCGGTTTTCCTCGCGCACCACGTAGCGCTTGGTCTGCTCCAGATTGATGCGGACCATGCGCGTGAAGGTGGATTCGTCGTCGATGATGAGGATCCGCTTTTGTTCCATGTTCAGCCCCTTTCTGTTCTGAGGGTGATGGTGGCGCGAGCCCCCCGTTCGGGCAGGTTCTGGATGTGAATGCTGCCCGCATGCAGCTCGACGATCTTGCGGGTGACCGTGAGGCCGAGGCCGGTGCCTTTGCCGGTTTCCTTGGTGGTGAAGAACGGCTCGAAGACCCGGTCCAGCTTGTCCTCGGAGATGCCGGTCCCGGTGTCATCGACCTCCGTCACCAGCACGCGCTCGCCGGCGCGGAACTCGTGGGACTGGCGCGCGCCGGGGCTGGTCTTGGCCTCCGCGGGCGTGAGCTTCTTGATGTAGGTGCGGACGGTGAGGGTGCCGCCTTCGGGCATGGCGTGGGCGGCGTTGGTCAGCACGTTCACAAACACCTGTTTGATCTTGTTGGCGTCCACCAGCACGGGGGGGAGGTTTTCACACAGCTCGGTGCGCACGGTGATGAGCGGGGCCTTGAGTTCGTGCCGCACGAGGTTGAGCGAACTGCGCAGCAGCATGTTGAGGTCCGCCGGCCGGAGTTCGACCTTGCCCGGTGTGGAGAAGTCCAGCAGCCCCATGATGATGCTGTCGGCCCGATGCAGCGCGTCCTGCATGTCCCTGATGATGGTCGCGGCGGGTTCGGTGCCGGCGTCCGGGCTGTTGCTGAAGAAGTCCACGCCCATGCGGATGACCGCCAGCGGGTTTTTCACCTCGTGGGCGATGCCGGCGGCCATCTGGCCGATGGTGTGCATCTTCTCCATCTCGATGACCTGGAGCTGGGCTTCCTTGATCTTGCCGTGGGAGCGCTGCAGATCCGCCAGCGTCCGCAGGAGATCCTCGCGGCTGCGGGCCAGATCCGCGTGGGCTTTCTTGAGCTTGTCCTCGCCGCGCACCCGGGCCGTGACATCCCAGAAGATGCCCTGCGTGCCGACCGTCCGGCCTTGGGAGTCAAACACGGGCGACTTGACCACCTGCACATATTCCTTTTCGCCGCCCGGCGGGGTGTGTTCCTCCGTGGTCTCGAAGAGCTTGCCCGAGGTGAGCACCTGCTGGTCGTCGGCTTGATATTTCTGGGCCAGCTCCGGCGGGAAGAAGTCGCCGTCCGAGCGGCCCACAACCTCGGCGAGCGTCTTGCCCAGTTGTGTGCAGAAGCGGCGATTGGCGAAGGTGAAGAGCCCTTGCAGGTCCTTCCGGTAGATGTATTGGGGAAGGTTTTCGACGAGCGATTGGTAAAAGGCCTCGGACTCGCGCAAGGCCCGCTCGGCACTCTTGCGCTCGATGGCGTAGCGCATCGCGCGATGGAGCAGCACCTCGTCCATCTGGCCTTTGACGAGATAGTCCTGCGCCCCCTCATGAACGGCGGCGGCGGCAATCTGCTCGTCGTCCAGTCCGCTCATCACGAGGATGGGCAGCTCCGGATGCAGCGACTGGAACTGTCGCAACGTGTCCAGCCCGCGGCTGTCGGTGAGGAACAAATCCAGCAGCACTAGATCGAATTGCGCCTGGTTGCAGGCGGCGATCCCCTCCGCCAGGGTCGAGACACGGGTCACAGCGCATCCTGTCCCGAGCAGTGTTTCCAGCAGGAGGGCGTCGGCCGAGCAGTCCTCAGTCAGCAGCACCCGGAGGCCGGGCGTGCTGGGCAGATACGGTTTGGGCGAGGGCATCATCGGCGGGTGACAGTGAAGGGATGCTGGCTGTGTGCTTTGAACTCAATTGACCGCCCGTCCGCGCCATTCTTGAAAACCAGACACAGCTTCACAAAAGCTGGTCCAAGGTTCGTTAGTGATTGTGCTGTCAGCCTAAGCGCGCCACCCCTTGGCCTTCAATCGGAATCCGGCTTCTGGCGGTCCCGTTTCTCCATGAAACCCGGCGATTCCGGATGAAAGATTTTCAAGTGCTCCTGGCTAGGTCTGCGGTGGTAGGCGTGGCGGCCAGTTAATCCCAGCGCAGGATGGCGTCGCGTTTGAGCCAGCCCGCTCGCTGCTGGCTGGCGCGCACCTGCAACCAGTCTCCCTTGGCATCCAGCACCTCCACCTCCGTGCCGTCGCGCAGGGAGAACACCACCTTGGACTCAGCCAGCGGACCAGGCCGGACGGGTGCCTCCGCCACCGCGACCACGGCTTGGGCAGCCAGACGTCGTTCCGCGTGGGCGGCGGCCAGCAAGGTGGTGAAGGCGAGCGCCACTCCGCCGCAGGTCTTGGTCAACCAGGCAAAGCTGGCCCGCTTGCCGGGCAGGCACTCTCCAACCGCCATCAGGAGAAACCAGAGGCCGAGCGCGCCGCCCGCCAGCCAGGTCCACTCGTCACTCGTCAGCGTGCGGAGAAGCTGCCGCCCCAGGCTTTCATCCATCGTCGCACCAAGGCTGCGCCGTGCGAATTGCAGGTTGCCGCGAATGTCCGGATCGCGCGGCGTGAGGCGGAGCGCCTGATGATAGTGGAAAATCGCCCTGCCCGGCTGGCCGCTCTTGAAGCGCGCATTGCCGAGATTGAAATGAAGTGCCGCCGTCGGCCCGTTCGTGAGCAGCTTTTCGTAGGCCGCTGCCGCGTCCGTGAACTTGCCCTGCTCGAAGAGCTTGTTGGCCGCTTCAAACTCGGCTGCAGCATCCGCACGGCCTGGCTGGGCCGTCGCCAGCAGGCACCAAAGCACGAAGCCAAGGATGGAGCCACGGATGCAGCGCAGATGAAGCATGGGGAAACTCCCGCCCGCCTTCCGTAACGAACCACAGCGGTCGTCCATCGGTGTTCCATGGGTGGCCAGATAAACCTTCACGGGTCCACCTCCAGCTTGCTCAGTTCTGCCACGGCGTTCGCGAATTGATCGGCCAACTTGGTCAGTTCGGTGGTTTCGCGCACGGGGGAATAACGGGCGGCGTTGCAGGCCTGAAAAAGCCCGTGCAGCGAGCCGCAGACCGCCTCGCTCGCGCCCAGCTCCCGGAGATGCTCATCCGTCACTTCCTCCGTGATCGCGCTGGCGGGCAGGTCGAGCCGTTCGCCGAGTTGCTCCTGCAGCAGGCGGAACAGGTTCGCGAAAAACGCCTCGTGCTGCGCGGCGGCGGCCTGCTGGCGAAGCTCCACCAGGCCTGTGGCGATGAGCTTGGCCACCTCGCGGCGACGGCGCAGGCGGGGATTGTTGGCCAGCATCTCCGCGCGCTTGCGGCGGGCCAGTAAGGCCAGCCAGAGCGTCAGCGGACCAACCGCGATCAGCCAGAAGCCGGGTTGTCGGAGCGCGCTGGCGGTGGGCGCAAAGGCGACGCCCAGATGCGGCTTGATGTGCACCAGTTCAGTCGCGGCGACGGCTGCGTTCACCGTGGCGTTGGTGCTCATCACCACGGTGGGGGCCTGGGCAACGGCGGCAGCCCGCACCTTCAAGGGAGTCGCCGGGTGGCGGTGGGTGCGATAGGAGCGGGCCTCGGGATCGAAGTAACTGAACGTGAAGCCGGGCAGTTCCTTCAGGTCGGCCGTCTGCGGTTGCACGACTTGCTCGAAGGTTTTCACGCCGGCCATGTTCAGCGGGTCCGGCACCTCGGTCTTCACCGTGGGCGGATACGTTTTGAAGTCCCGCCATTGGTCCAGCGACGGCATGGGCACGCTGTCGAAGCCACCGCGGCCACTCACCTGCACGCGCACAGTGATGGGATCGCCGACGGCCACATCCAGCGGCGCGGCGGTGGCGGTCATCTGGAAGTTGCCGATCGCCCCCTTGAAGTCTGCCGGCCGGCCCTCGACCGGCAGCGGTTGCACGTCGATGTCCAGCGGGTCGCTCAGGATGGTGACGGGCTGGACCCGCACGCCGCGGTTGAACGGATCGAAGAACTCATTGCCCCCGGTGCGGATGTGGAGATTGAAGGAGCATTGCGCCGGCCCCAGCGGAAGCCGGCCGACTTTCACAGCCGTGGCGACGGTCCGAAAGAGAATGAAGGCATACTGCGTGCTGCCCACCGGTTCCTGTCCCTGCTGGGACTGGAATGGCGCGAACGTGAAGCCATCAACGCGCAGGCTGGGCAACTGAATTTCACCGCCGCGCGTGAGATAGAGCTTCACCTCCAGGCTGAACGGCTCGCCGAGGAAGACGTTGGTCTTGCTGGTGCGCATCTTGACGAAGGTGAGCTGCCGGTAAGTCTCGGTGTCGGGCAGTTTGGCGGCGGCGGGATGCACTTTCAGCGCGAGCGGCTGGCTGGGGAGCATCGCGCCGCCGACCGGGACATTGAAGGCGGGGATGGTGTAGTCCCCGGGCTGGGCGGCGGCGACGGCGTAATTCAGCAGCAAACTCTCAATGCGTTTTCCATTGATATTTGAACTCTCACGTATTTGCCCAGCGGGCTTCATAAGGAGATTCGCCACGTCTGGTAAGCGCGGCAAACCAACGCTCTCAGCTTGCCAGTTATCAAGACGCAAGGTCAGCACGGCCTGTTCCCCTACGCGGACGACACTCCGGTCGAACGAGGCGCTGAAGGTGACGGCGTGGGCGGATGCGACGAGGACGAGCAGACAGCCAACGAGGCCCAGCAGCCGAGCGGAGAAACTGCGCCCTACCATCAAGCCTTCTCCCTTCGCGGAGCGAGGGGAGAAGGTGGCCGCAGGCCGGATGAGGGGTGCGGCCACCAACGCCGACG
>CAIPBN010000256.1 GCA_903863315.1 uncultured Verrucomicrobiota bacterium
AGTCGGCGTGGTCCGCAGGCGAGGCCTGGTGCTCGTCAATGCGCGAGCCGCCGATGGCCGCCTGAATGATGCACACGGGCATCTGATTGCTCGCGACGAGTCGCTTCGCCAGCTCCATGCCCCACCAGCCGAGTTCCGCCTGATGCTCGGGGGCGCTGCGTTTCCAAACGGGGCGGCACCACAGATTGAGCCGTGCAAGACCGGCGCGCTCGGCAGCCTGCTGACGTTCGCGCAGCCAGGCGAAGCCATCGGCGCGACCGGTCGGACCGCCGTAGCTGCGAATCCACTCGCTCGTCTCGGGCGGCGACTTCTCGCCGGTGTCGGTCGCGAGCGCGTTGGACTGGCCATCAATGAGGAACGCATCGCCGCACACGAGGTCGCCCACGCGGCGCAGCACAGTTTCGTTGCCGCCAACGCGCGTGCCGAACTCGACGCGGTATCTCACCAGCCCCGGCTTGAGCTTCACCGAGAAGGCGAAGGCTTTGTCCGCGCCCGGCTTCGCGGTCTCGGTCTTCACGAGCTTGTCGTCGGCGAAGAGCTTGAGAAAGACCGCGTCGGCTGGCTCGGCGAGCGTGCCGTTGTAATGGAGCGTCCCTTCGCCGCTGTCGTCGCGCGCGTAGAACTGGCCTTCCTCCGGTTGCTCGTCCTTTGCCGGCACGCGCGTGACCCACGCGTCGCGCTTCGGCTCGCTCACGGCGATGGTCACGGACTGCGTGGTGGGCTGGCCGCCGTTGCTGACCGTCGCGGTGACGGTGAGCGGGCCGTTGTTCTGCGCACGCAACAGCCGGAGCTTGCCGGGCGCGACTTCCTTGATGACCGCGAGCGGCCCCGCGTTCCACTCGAACTTCAGCTCGCCCGCGCCACGCGCCTGCATCGCCGCGAGATTCGCGACCTGCGACGCGACCTCGATGGTCGCGCGTCCGTCCCACGTCGCCGGGGCCTTCAGCGTGAAGACCGGCTCGGGAATGGTTTCCTTGACCGTGATGGGAACGTCCTTGGTCTTCACGCCGTCGGCAAAGACCGCTTTGAACTGAAGCGTCGCTGTCGTATCCCCCGTCACGCGGCCAGCGGCGAAGATGAACTTGAAGCGGTCCGTCGCTACGACTTCCTCGCGCCCGTCGCGCTTCAGCACCCAGTAAACTTTCTGCGCTCCACCCGCCTGCGCCGCAAAGGCGATGCTCTTGCCTTCCTCCACGACCGCCTTTTCCGGCGACACCGCGAACGCACTGCCCGCCGGCACCAGTGGCCCGACGAGCGTCTGCTGCGGCTTCTGGTTCTCGAACTGCAACCGAACCCAATCCGCCGAGCGCGCGACGTTCGAGATGCGCACTTCATCAAGGTCGCCGACGAAGTTGTAGTTGTTATACCAGCCGCCGAGCCAGAGCCGCGCGGGCGTCCGGATGTTCAGCGGCGAGCCTTTGCTGGTGTTGGTGCCCTGGGGCTGGCCGTTCACGTAGATGACCGACTCGCCCTGCCGATAGGTGTGAACGACGTGCGTCCAGTCGCCCAGCGGGAGGCGGCTGCCAGCCACATCACCGCCGGAGAAGTAGCAATCCATACGGATATGCGGCGGGCTGCGGAGCTGCATCACGACCTTGCCTTGGCCCTGCTCATTGCCCCACGCGACGAGTGTGGAATTCGCCGAGCGCGTGCGAAACCAAATCTCCGAGCTGTTCGGACTGGCACCGCTCGGGTAGTTCGGGATCTTGTCGCCGCCGAACACGCCCGCCTTGCCGGGAAAGTGCCGCGCCTTACCGATGATGCCGTTCGTGACCGACGTGCCCGTGTCCTTCGACTCCAGCGTGCCGACTTCATCCCGCACCGTGTCACCGAGATGCCACACGCTGAGGTAGCCGTTGGACTCATTGAACACCGCCTTGCCGTCTGACGCACTCGTTGCGTCCGCCTTGCCCCAGTGCATGCGAATCGTCTGCCGCGCGTTGCCCTCGATGCGCG
>CAIPBN010000257.1 GCA_903863315.1 uncultured Verrucomicrobiota bacterium
CCTCATTTCGCCCGGCTGAAGTATTGCGCCAGGAAGGTTTCCAAGGCGGCGCACAAGAGCACCAGTATCAGGATGGGCAGCCAGTATTCCGCGCCCACCCGGGCTTTCTCCACCAGTTCGCGCAGTTGGAGCATCGGGCTCCAGCGTTCGACAACCGCAACTTGTCCAAGGGCTTTCACCTCGTCAGGCGGCAGCTCCGACAGGTTGGACTCCGAGGGGTCGGGCTGGGTGGCGAACTTGATCACCGTGGGCGGGTCCGCCACCGAGACTTCGTAGAGGCCGGCGCGGTCGGTTGCGTCGTAGGAGAGCAGCGGCGCGCCGTTGACGAGTTCAATGCGGCGCAGGTCGCGGGTGCCGGCGGCGGCTCCCGGGGCCATGACCACGGCTTCCTTGTTCAACAGATCCTGCGTGAGTCGACGCGCGAACTGCTGGCCGACGCGCAGGTTGGAACCATCATCGCTGCGCTGGACGAGCGTGCCGAGCGTGCGGTGAAGCAGGGGAACGAACGCAGGGCGCACGGCCAAATCAGTCCAGGCAGTGTCCGCCGTGCTCGCGAACAACACGACGCGGCCGAGGCCGAAGGCGCGTTCCGCCATGGCCACGGAACCGTCCGAGTAGCGCAAAATCGCCTTGGGTGATCCGATCGCGACGCCGGTCTCAGCCGCAGGAGTTTTGGCAGCGTCCTTTTTGCCGGACTTGTCTGCTTCCGCCGCGGCCGGCGGGGCGGACATCAGGGTGAGGTCGAGGGTGCGGAAGAAACGTGCGGTGGCAAGCGTGCCCGCCCCGTTGTCATTCCAGAGCGAGACGATGGGGTGATCGTAGCCCTTGGATTGGAAGGTCAGGTATTTCTCGTCCTGTCCGGCGTCGCCGCGCGGTTCGCCGAGCGTGGCGGGCAGCAGCTTGCGGGCGTTGGCGAGCTGGGAGTTGTAGAAGGCAGCGTTCACCTTGCCGCCGGGGAACACCAGCAGGCCGCCGCCGCGTCGCACAAAGTTTTCCAGCGCACCGGCCGTCTCGTTGGAGAAGTCCGGCACGTTGGCCAGCACCACCGCGTCGAAGTCATCAAACCGCACCCCGCCCAGATCCGCCGGGGCGAGCGTGGTGGTTTTCACAAAGTATTGTTCGGACTCCTCGGCGGAGACGGGCACGAGCGCGTGGCCGAGGAAGAAGGTTTCCGCCTCACGCGGTTCGGTGCCGGGGTCGCCATCCACCATCAACACCCGAATCTCGCGGATGGCTCGGACGGCGAGCGTGCGCTGGTCGTCTCCGGGGAAGCGGTCCGCCGGAATGCGGGCGGTGACGGAATGCCAGCCCTCCGCACGGAACTTCGCAAACAGGGCCACGCTGCGCGCGCCACCGGGCGGGATGCTGGGAATGGTGATCTCATCAGCGGAAGCGCCGTCGATGGCAAGGGAGACGCGGACATCCTTGGCCTCCTGCTTGCCGTAGTTCATGACCTGGGCCTCGAAGCGCAGCGGCCGGTTGACCGGTGAGAGACCGCTGACGAGGACGAGGTTGTTGACGGCCAGATTGCGTTCCTCAGCCTCGCCGACCAGCACCAGGTAGGCGGAAACCTGCTGTTCACCACTGGCCTGCTTGGCTTTCTGAAGTGCTTTCTGGATGTCGCTCAACTGCCGCCAGCCCGAGGCCTGGCCGTCGGTGACGAGATAGATTTCCTTCCGGATGGCGGAGCGGCCCTTGAGCGTCTCCATGGCCTTTTCAATGGCGGGGAAGAGGTCGCTGGGGCGGTCTGAGAGCGGGGCTTCACGGACCGTCTTGCGGGCTAGGTTCAAGTCGTGCGTCGGCTCCTTGATGACCTCCTTGGCGACATCGGAGGCCAGGATGACAGCGGTGGCGGAGCCGGAGGGCAGGGCGTCCACGGCCTGTTCGGCGACCTTGCGGGCCTTGTCGAAGCGGGTTTGCACGCCGTCGGAAACGCCCATGCTCGCGGAGTTGTCGAGGATGACGACTGCGGAGACCTTCGACTGGCCAAAGAGGTCATGATTGCTGGAGCGCAGCGCGGGACGGGCCAGGGCGAGCGCGAGCAGCAGCAGCATGAGGCAGCGCAGGGCGAGGAGAATCATGTCCTCAATGAGCATGCGCCGCTGGTTCTTCTCGGTGGAGACCTTGACGAAGCGCATCGCCGCCCACACGACGCGCTGGAAGCGGCGACGGTTGAGCAGATGGATGATAATCGGGACCGCCACGGCCCCCGCGCCAAAGAGCAGAAATGGATTGAGGAAGCTCATTTGACTGAGGTCTTCATCCGGAAGGCCAGATAGCCGGACAGCACTTCATGTAGCGGCTGCGCCGTGTTCACTGGCACGAAGTGGACATGGTTCTTCTCGCAGCCTTCCCGCAGAGTGGCGCGGAAACGTTCCAGCTCGGCCTGGTAGCTGGCGCGGATTTCCTGCGGACGGGTCAGGATGTTCGGAATGGCCTCCAGACCGACAAACTCGATGAGGCCGTTGAACTTGAACTCGATTTCCGCCGGGTCGAGCAGTTGGAAGACGACGACCTCGCTGCCGCCGAAGCGCAGGTGCTGGATGCCTTCGAGGATCTTCTCCTCGTCGTCAAACAGGTCGCTGATGATGACCACGATGCCCCGGCGGCGGATTTGCCGGGCCATGTCGTGGAGAATGGCGGCGATGTTCGTCTGGCGGGCCGGTTCAAACGCTGCCAGCGTGGCGAGCACCTTGTGAATCATCGCGTGACTGTTGCTGCGCGGCACGTAGTCGCGCGTCTCGTTGTCGAAGATGTCCAGTGCCACGGCGTCGCGCTGGTGGAGGATGAGGTAGCTCAGGCAGGCGGCGAGCATCTTGCCGTAGGCAAACTTGGTGTAGCCGCCGGAGCCGTATTTCATGGACTCCGAGCCGTCGAGGAGGATGTGCGCGACGTAGTTGGTCTCTTGCTCGAACTGCTTGATGTAGTAGCGGTCGGTGCGGCCGAGGACTTTCCAGTCGAGATAGCGGAGGTCGTCACCGGGCGCGTATTCACGGTGCTGGGCGAACTCGATGGCGAAGCCGTGATAGGGCGACTTGTGCTCGCCCGCCATGTAACCCTCGACGAGGTAGCGCGCGTGCATCCCGAGCGTCTCGGCGCGGGAGATCGCGACGGGATCGAGCAGCGTGGCGAGGGTGGCGGCGTCCATCAGTGGGAATGCGGAACGGAGCGAACGTGGCGGCGGTCAGGCCCGGGATTCGTCATTCGGCCTTCGATTTTCAGGCAACCTTCTGGTCCTTCGGAATCGCCTCGAGAATCTTCTTCACCACGTCGTCGGCGGTGATGCCTTCGCTCTGCGCGGCGAAGTTCGGGATGATGCGGTGCCGGAGGATGGGGCCAGCCACGGCTGCCACGTCGTCACAGCTCACATGGACCTGCCCGCGCAACATGGCCCTGGCCTTGGCCGCGAGAATCAGGTTCAGGCTCGCCCGCGGCCCGGCACCCCAGGAGAGGAACTTTTTGCAGTAGTCCAGCGCCTCCGGGGTCTTGATGCGGGTCACGCGGACGATGCGCTCGGCGTATTGGTAAACATGATCCGAGACCGGCATCCGGCGGACCGTGGCCTGGAGTTCGAGGATGTCCTGCTCGGTCAGGACCGCCTTTGGCTTCTCCATCGGCGCGCCGGTGGCCATCTTCATGATCTGCAATTCCTCGGCGGTGCTGGGGTAGTCCACCGTGATCATGAACATGAAGCGGTCGAGCTGCGCCTCGGGCAGCGGATACGTGCCTTCCTGCTCAATCGGGTTTTGCGTGGCGAGCACGAAGAACGGGTTGGGCAGCGCGTAATCGGTGCCGCCGACCGTGACCTTGCGCTCCTGCATCGCCTCCAGCATCGCGGCCTGCGTCTTGGGCGGCGTGCGGTTGATTTCGTCGGCGAGGACGATGTTGGCGAAGATCGGGCCCTTGAGGAAACGAAACGCGCGCTCGTTGGTCTTGGGGTCCTGATAAATGACCTCGGTGCCGGTGATGTCGCTGGGCATCAGGTCGGGCGTGAACTGGATGCGCTTGAAACCCAGGTGCAGCGTCTGCGCGAGCGAAGAGACGAGGAGCGTCTTGGCCAGACCGGGCACGCCCACGAGCAAGGCGTGGCTGCGGGTGAAGATCGCAATCAACGCCTCCTCAATCACCTGGTCCTGTCCGACAATCACCTTGCCCAGTTCGGCCTTGATCGTCGCCGTGGCGGCCTTGAGCTTCTCAACCGCCTTCAAATCATTCTCGTCCGCGGAGGACGGGGTCGTGGTCGTCATTTTGTTTTGAGCCTTTCGCAGTTACGCCGTGAGGCGTTGGGAATCTTCCGCAGTGTTTCCGCAAACAGCTTTTGAGCCAACGAAAATCCTGCGGACCTGTTGCGGACGCGAGGGGGTGTTGGGCTATTCAGCAGCGTGGGGCAGCAGGAACAGCTCCGCCGCGTGGTCGGCAAAACGCAGGCCGCGCGCGGTGAGCGCGAAGTGTTCCGCGTCGCGGCGGGCGAAGCCCTCGGCAACCAGTTGATCCATCTCTGCCGACCAGTGTTTGGTGAGGTCGAAGCCCGTGATGCCGCGAAATTCGGCGAACTCCCAGCCCACGTTCATGCGTAGACCAAACGCGGCAATCTCGCCGGCGCGGGCCAGCGGCGGCAGTTCCTCGCGCGACTCGATGGCGCGGACACCCTTTTCCAGTTGCTCGCAGTAGAGCTGGGTGTTCGACCAGTTCTTGGTCCGCACGCCGCGCACGTAGCCGGCAGCACTGGGGCCGAGTGCGTGGAATTGTCCGCCGCGCCAGTAGTTCACGTTGTGTTTGCAAGCGAGAGCTGGCGGAGCTGAAAGCTGACAGCTGAGAGCTGATGACTCTTGGTCCCGCGCGAAGTTTGCGACTTCGTATTGGCGGAGGCCATTCGTTGCTGCGCTCGCGACGAGTTCCTCATACATCGCCTCGGTGAGTTCCTCGTCCACGTCGAACTCGCCGGCCTGGAGCTGGTGGAACAACGGCGTGTCGTCCTCGTAGATGACCTCGTAACAGGAGAGGTGTTCGCTCCCCAAAGCAATGGCCTCGCGCAGCGTGGTGCGCCAGAGGTCCATCGTCTGCGTGGGAATGGCGAACATGAGGTCCACGTTAATGTTTGCAAAGCCGGCGGCGCGTAGCGTGTCGAAGGACTTGAACACTTGCTCACGGCTGTGAATGCGCCCGAGCCGCTCCAGCAGCCGCTCGTCGAGCGATTGCACGCCCATCGAGATGCGGTTCACGCCGTAGTCGCGGAGGAGCTTCGCCTTGTCGGCTGAGACCGTGGCGGGATTGCACTCGACGGTCCATTCCTCCGCGCCGAGCAAGCCGAGCCGCTCGAAGGCTTTCAGGATTTGCTCCCACTGCTTGAGGTTCAGCAACGACGGCGTGCCGCCGCCGAAGAACACCGTGCGCGGCTTAAGTTCGTGTGCGACCAGCTCCAGCTCCCGCACCAGTGCGCTGACATAGCGGCTGACCAAGTCCTCCTTCGGCACAGCGGAGTAGAAGGCGCAATACTCGCACTTGTGCGCGCAGAACGGGACGTGGAGGTAGAGCGAAGAAACGGGGGAAACGCCCAACGTCCAACGTCCAACGTCCAACGTTGAACTCGGATTGGCGTCCGGAGCGGCTAGGTTTTGGACGTTGAGCGTTGAACGTTGAGCGTTGAACGTTGCTTCCTTCACAGCCGCAAATGCTCCCACAAGTCCCCCGGCTGGAGCCGCAGGTTGATGTAGAAGGGGCCGAACTCGCCATAGCGGGCGCTGACCTCGTCGAAGCGCATCTCGTAGATGATTTCCTTCACGGCATCGAGGTTGTGCGCGATGAGTGTCACGCCCCACTCGTATTCGTCGAGGCCGGTGGAGCCGGTGATGAGCTGCGAAATACGTCCGGCGAACTTCCGGCCGGTCTTCGCGTGGCTGCCCATGAGCTTCTTGCGCGCGTCGAAGTCGAGCATATACCAGTTGTCGGCGAGCTCGCGCTTCTTGCTCATGCCGTAGAAGCACATGATTTCCCAGTCCTGCATCTCAGGGTTGAGGCGGTAGTGCTTGTATTCCTCATTGCGCTGCCTGGCGGCGACGAAGGCCTCGTCGAACTCCGGTGTGCCGGGCTGGAGCTTGCGCTCGCCGTGCTGAATCATCCGCTTCAAGTCGTCATCGGTCGTGACGTATTCCGGCAGTTCAGTGACGCTGAGGTAGGAATAAACCGGCTGCAAGGTGCCGGCAGGAAAGGCCAGTTCCACCTCGCGCTGCATGGCGCTGAGCTGCTGCAACTCAGCGGCGTAAATCATGAAACCAATGTCCGCCTTGCCGCCAACGCCGGCATAGGTGCTGATGCGCGGTGCGGCTGGACCTGGATACTTTTTCGCGAGAGCGTCTAGCCGGTCGAGCGTGGCGGCGGACTCGCCGGCGGGCAGCGCGGCCCAGCGGACGCGGTCCACGCGGAAGAACAGGTGCTGGACGTGGATGCCTTGGGTGAGCTTGACGGAGGGAATGGCCATGACGGGAAAGTAATTAGTATTTAGTGCTTGGTTGTTAGCGGGGAAAGCGTGGCGGAAATCGGGACCGGCAATCAACTAACAACTAATCACCAACTACTTTCCCCTCACTCCACCGCCATCGCCTGGTCGAGCATCGCGGGGAGCTGCGCGAGAATGGCCTCGTCGCTGGCAATGAGTGTCGCCCCGGCAGTGAGAGCATCGGCCTGGAGCTTTTCGTGGCGTGGGCTGCTGAAGGCGAGGATGGGCAGGTGCGCGGTGCCGGCGGTTGCCTTGAGCGATTGGATGGCCGCGAAGGTGTCGGACTTCTTCAACTCCAAATCCACGAAGACGACCAGCGGCTTTTCCTGTTCGGCGGTGGTGACGAGGTTCGCAGCATCCGTGAGGTGCTGGATGCGATAGCCTTGGTCGCGCAGCTTGTTGCCGAGCGCGCTGCCGGGAAGCAGGCGTTCGTAGAGGAGCAGGGCGAGCGGACTTGTCACAGGAGCGAGAGTGGGGAGTGGATGCGGAATTGAAAAGGGAATTGAGAGGGGCTAGAACGTAAGGAGACGGTGTTCGGGCACCGGCTTGCGTCTTACGCATTACGTTTTACGCCTGACTGCAATTTGTGCTCCCATCTCCGCATGCCAACCGCCCGGCTCTCCGACATCGTCCGCCACTGCGACAAGCTGCTCCGCACCGCCGAGGTGAACGACTGGGACCGCGCGCATAATGGCCTGCAAGTCGAGAACGACGGGCGCATCACGCGCATCGCGGCGGCGGTGGACGCGAGTCCGGCCACGGTGAAGCTTGCCATTGCAGCGAAGGCGGACCTGCTCATCGTCCATCACGGGCTGTTCTGGAGTGACACCGTGCCGTGGACGGGCAAACGCCGGGAACTTCAGCGCCTTCTCATCGAGAACAACCTCGCCATCTACAGCTCGCACCTGCCGCTGGACTTGCACCCGAAGCTGGGCAACAACGCGCAGCTCGCCGCCGCGCTCGGCTTCAAGAAACTTAGGCCGTTCTTCTTTGAGAAGGGCGCGCACATCGGACTCCGGACGGAAGCGAAGGTCAGCCGCGGCGAATTGGAGAAGCGCCTTGCACAGGCCACTGGCGTCGCGCCGAAGTTGCTGCCCGGCGGGGCAGGGGAATGCCGCCGCATCGGCATCGTGACTGGTGGAGCAGGCGCGGAACTCAAGAAGGCGGCGGCGGAAGGTGTGGACACTTTCATCACTGGCGAGGGACCGCACTGGACCTTCGCGCTGGCGGAGGAGTTGGGCCTGAACGTCCTCTACGGCGGACACTACGCGACCGAGACATTCGGGGTGAAGGCCTTGGCCGCGCACCTTGGGCAGAAATACCGGTTGCCGTGGGGTTTTCTCGATTATCCCACCGGGCTTTGACCGGGGTTGGCGAGTGACGTGGCCAGACTGGTCTTGCCTTGCCTCAGGCTGGCCAAGTTGTGGGCGCTGCGCAGTTCCTGCGAACTGCGCCGTCGTGCCGCCGCCGCACAGTTTCCCTTTGCAACCGCCGGGTTCGCTTTTAGATTGGGCGCACGAATGAGAAACGCATTTCGTCTGGTATCCAGTTTTGTCTTCACGGGCGCAGCCTTCTTTGCCGGCAGCTTCACCGCCTCGGCCCAAGTTGATTTCGACCGGGACATCCGTCCCATCCTTGAGGTCAATTGCACCAAGTGTCACGGCGAGGAGCAGAAGAAGGGCGGGCTGCGGCTCCACACGCTTGCCGATGCGATCAAGGGTGGCGACAGCGGCACGGCCTTGGTCCCCGGCAAGGCGAAGGACAGCAAGCTATACACCTCCACCGGCCTGAAGCCGGAGGACGATGGGGTGATGCCGCCGCCCAAGGAGGGTCTCCTGCCCAAGGAGCAGCAGGAGAAGCTGCGCCAGTGGATTGATGCCGGGGCCAAGTGGCCGGCCGGGGTGAAGCTGGGCGTGACGAAGAAAATCAACTTCGCCAAAGACATCCAGCCGATCTTCGAGTTCAACTGCGTGGCCTGCCATCGCGAGGGGCACGCCAAGGGCGGTCTCCGCATGGAGACGCGCGAGCTGACGTTCAAGGGCGGCGATGGCGGCAAGGGCGTGGTGCCTTTCCAGCCGTCCAAGAGCCCGGTTTACACCACCACCACCCTGTCGCTGGATGATGAGGCGGTCATGCCGCCCAAGGCCAAGGATCGCATGACCAAGGAGGAAATCGACTTTCTGCGTCTGTGGATCGAGCAGGGCGCCGTCTGGCCGGATGGGATTGTGCTCCAGCAGAAGAAGAAGGAAGCGGCATCAGGGGCCAACGAGAACGAAACCGTCGCCAACATTCACAAACTCATCTCGGCCACCCACAAGGAAAAGACCGCCGCCGACATGAAGGCCTATACGAACATGATCACGGGCACCGAGGTGGCCTACTCGCTGGTGCCCATTCCGGCCGGCGAGTTTGTGATTGGCAGCCCCGCTGGCGAGAAGGGGCGCGAAGCCAACGAAGGACCGCAGCATCCGGTGAAGATTTCACCCTTCTGGATGGGGCAGTTTGAGATCACATGGAATGAGTTTGAGCTGTTCATGTATGTGGATGCGGAAAAGCGCTTCAAGGATCAGATCAAGACCGACATTGAGCGGGAGAAGGTATCCGACGCGGTGGCCCGCCCGACCAAGCCCTACGTGGAAATGTCCTTCGGCATGGGCAAGGACGGCTATCCCGCCATCAGCATGACGCAGCACGCGGCGAACAAGTATTGCCAGTGGCTCTCGGCCAAGACCGGTCACTTCTATCGCCTGCCCACCGAGGCGGAATGGGAATACGCCTGTCGCGCTGGCACCAAGACCGCCTACTCGTGGGGTGACGATCCGGCCGACGCGAAGCAATACGCATGGTTCGAGGCCAACAGTGACTTCAAGTATCAGAAGATCGGCAAGAAGAAGCCCAATCCCTGGGGCCTCTACGACATGCACGGCAACGTCGCCGAGTGGTGCATTGACCAATACGAGCCCAACTACGACAAGGTGAAGGCCATCGTCCAGGACCCGTGGCTCAAGCAGGCGTCTCCGTATCCGCAGGTCGCCCGGGGCGGCTCATGGGACGATGGCCTCGCCAAGCTCCGGAGCGCCGCCCGCCGCGGTTCGGACAAGTCGTGGAAGCAGCAGGACCCGCAGCTCCCCAAGAGCATCTGGTATCTCACCGATGCGCAGTTCCTCGGCTTCCGCATCGTGCGCCCGCTCAAGGTGCCAAGCGCGGAGGAGATGTATCGCTTCTGGAACAGCGGTCAGGAGAAGGAATAGCCATCGGAGCGCGGGCTTCAGCCCGCAGAAGGCCGGGCAAACTCGAAAGTGCCCGAGTGGTTGGTTGAACCACGGTTCAGCAGCCTGTGGGTCTGCTTCTGCGCATCAGCGCCTTGGTGCCTGTTCCCGAATCTGCTCCAACCGCGTCGCCAGTCCCCGGCGCTCCACATAGCGCAGATCGAACCAGCCATCCAAATCCGTGTCCCGGCGAATTGCCGCGTCGCCGTTCGGCAGTCGAATCGTTTCCTCGTCCACGAGTCCGTCGCGGTTACGGTCGATCTGCGTGGTGTGGCTGCGTTGCCAGACGATGCCGGCGGAGGAATCGCTGACCTTGCGCCACCGCAGCTTTTGCCACAGCACGACTGTCGCAGCGAGTAGCAGCGCGTTGAAGGCCCAAAGCAGGAGGTGCCAGCGGCCTTTCTTCTCCCTCGCCCCCATCGGGGAAGAGGGCTGGGGAGAAGGGGCACCTTCCATAAGCGACCATTTCACTCCCGCCGAATCGCCGTCCACGGTTTCCCGTTCGCGCGGATGACCCCGCGATACATGCCCTCGGTGTTGAACGGCATCGCCACATTGCCTTTGGCGTCCACGGCGATGACCCCGCCCCGACCGCCGGCGTCCTTGAGCTTCCGCATCACGACCTCCT
Source organism: uncultured Verrucomicrobiota bacterium (assembly GCA_903863315.1). Classification (GTDB taxonomy): domain Bacteria; phylum Verrucomicrobiota; class Verrucomicrobiia; order Limisphaerales; family SXTU01; genus SXTU01. The sequence continues at coordinate 10,394 of CAIPBN010000257.1, forward strand.
CCGTCGCGTTGGTCAGTGCGACGCCCTGGTATTCCATTCTGGCGGCGATGTCATAGCACACCACGCTGCGCAGGAAGAACTCCCCGTGGCCGGTGCCGGAGACGGCGCAGGTCAAGTTGTGCGCGTAAGTGCCAGCGCCGATGACCGGCGAATCGCCGATGCGCCCAAAGCGCTTGTTGACCATGCCGCCGGTGGAGGTGCCCGCCGCGAGATTGCCATGCTGATCCAAGGCCACCGCGCCGACGGTGCCGATGCTTTCCAAGCCGTGGGCTTGCGCCTTTTTCTCCCCAGCCTTGCGTGCCCTTTCCAGTTGCTGGACGCGCTGCAACTGAAGTTTCCGGTGCTCGGTGATGAAGTAGTCCGCCGGCATCAGCGGCAGGCCATGCTCCTTCGCCAGCTTCTCCGCACCGTCCCCCGCGAGCAGGACGTGCGGCGTCTTGTCCATGACGAGGCGCGCGAGCTCAATCGGGTTCTTCACGTGCTTCACGTCGGCGCAGGCCCCGGCCTTGGTTGTCGCGCCGTCCATGATGGAGGCGTCCATGCTCACGGTGCCCTCGGCGTTCAGCACCGAGCCCTTGCCGGCGTTGAAGATCGGGGAGTCCTCCAGAATCCTGATGGCGGCGATGACGGCGTCCCCGCTCCTGCCCCCGCGCGCCAGCAGGGAATGCCCGGCAAGCAGGGCGGCATCCAAGGTGGCCCGAGCCGCCTTCTCCTTCTCGGGCGTCAGATCCTCCTTGGGGAGCACCCCCGCGCCACCGTGGATGACGAGGACGAAGTTGGTGGCGGATTGGGAGCGAGAGGGGGAAGCGGCCATAAGCAGGAGAACGATCGCGATCAAACGAGTAGCGAGTTCCGTGCCCCGTGTTCCGTGTCTGACATCGGCGCTGACCCGGCTAATCAAGGAGCACACCATACGGAGCACACGGCGCGACCACGGAGATGTTGCCGCAGCTTTCATCTCACCTTCCTCACCGCTTTTTCCTCCCCGGATGGAACAGCTCCAACTGCGGTTCGCGGAAGAAGTCATAGTTCTTGAGGATGCGGATGGTCTGGAGCAAATCGGACTTCTGGTAGTTCCGGTTCACCTCCACCTCGCCGATCAGGTCGGCGAGCATGGTGCGAAAGGACAGCACCGCGTCAATGCCATTGGCCCGCAGGAACTCGATGCTCTGGGTTCGCGCCTCTTCCGCCTGCGGCAAGGCCGGCACCACCAGCACGCGGGTGAGCGGGCCCTCACCACCAAGGGACCGGGCCGCGTGCTCCGAGGCGCCCGCCTCTGCGAACCGGAACAACTCCGGCGTGTTCGCCAGCAGGCCTGGGCTGAAAGTCTCCGTGTGCCAGCCCTTCACCAGCATCAGGGCGCGGGCCACGCCGCGCAGGTCGGCGGAGCCAAGTTCAAAGGGACGAGGCACCCCGGATTCCCAATGCGGGTTGAGCGCGTAGAAATCCACCTCGTCCTCCTCCAGCCGCGCCGGGGCGATGAACTTCCGCTGCTGCCGCACGAAGAACCCGTGCAGTTCGAGATATTCGCGAACGATGGTTTCGGAGACGGCGCTCACGGGACGTTTCTAGTGACGATGGCCGGGCATTCAGTGTGACGAAGCGACTGCGTCGAGCGCCCGTTGGACCGTGGCGGCCGGCACCTTCTGGCCCCACACGACTTTCCCGATGCGTTCGGCGATGTTTTCCATCGCGCAATTATATCAGAACGTGATATATCTCCGGACCATCATACTGTCGCACGGCGGCGACGCTTTTTCCTTGCGATTCCTCTGCATACCGGAGGTGCGGGAGGGTGGGCGGCGGGTATGAGGATTGCAAATCTGCCTCACCCGCGTGATCCGTGCGGGGGGCAATCCAAGGAGAGACTGATGAAATCCAGTAACACCATTGCCGCAGCCCTGTTCGCCGCAGGCATCATGTCGGCCATACCGGCCATAGCCGCCGACACGAACACGACCACCACGACGA
>CAIPBN010000258.1 GCA_903863315.1 uncultured Verrucomicrobiota bacterium
ATGAGTTGCCTTCGCGCCGGGTGTTTTCCAGTGCGGTCAAGGCTTCACACTGAATCTGGTGTGGAGCAGGGGGATTATCCGGAGGTTCGATGACGACATCAGCGTCGAGCCGGCTCATCGGCCTGCGCCGGAGGGAGTAGGCTTTGACCCAGGCTTGGGTGACGGGCTGGGTCGCTGGGTGCTGGAACAAAGCGTCGAACGCCTTCTGAACCTCGGCGATTCCCCTGGGATCGGCGGACGTGACGACGCGGTATTTCCATTCGATGCCCGCCTGCAACGCTGAGCCGGTGAGGTTTGAACTGCCGACCAACGCCGTGGCAGTCCCGTCGGGAAACTGAAAGAGGTAGCTCTTGGGGTGGAAGCTGACGTTGCGGGTTTCAAACACGCGAAGGTCAAACTGTCCCTCGATGTCGAGCAGGCAGAGGAGGGCTTGGGGATCTGTGATGTCGAGATAATCGCCGGTCAGGAAACGTAGCTTGCCGCCCCGGTTGAGCAGGTCGCGCAGGTGTTCCTGGACCAGGCGCAAACCGCTTCGCTGAACGAAGGCCACACAGATGTCCACCGAAGCGGCGCGGTCGAGGTGGGCCAACAAGTGCGGCAGGAGCGGGTCATCCGCCCCACGAATGAGGGCACCCTCATGCGGGGTCGAGCCGAGGAACTGGCTGCCGGCCGGGATGTGGCGCAAATAGTTTCCCTTGTGCGGGATGACATTGCGCACTCCTCCACGGGGGTCGGGCAGGTCCCCGGCGTAGCGGGGGATGACGTGGACGTGGAGGTGGGGGACGGTCTGTCCAGCGGCGGCGTGAACATTGATGCCGATGTTGAATCCATCCGGCTGATGCCGGCGAAGGATCTCCTGACGGACTCGCTCGATCCCTTCGAGCAAAGCGGTTTGCTCGTCCCGGGTGGCGTCGAACCAGGTGGCGATGTGACGGCGAGGAATAACCAGCGCGTGACCGGGTGACACGGGATAGCCATCCCATAGCCCGATGAAACAGTCCGTCTCAAAGATGAGGCGTGCGGGATCTGGCGTGCAGAAGGGGCAAGTGGCGGACATCGGGGTGAATCAGGCGGGCGCGACCAGATGGAGTGGCGCGGTGGCTCGGATACGGAGGCACGGGGTGCAATGCAGATGGGAATTGCGTCGGCGGACAAAATAGTCGGCTTGGCAAACCGGGCAACGATAGTGGTGCCGGCGCGATGAGGAAGGAGCCGGAGCCGGTGGAGTCAGCCAGCGACTCCTGAGCGAGGTGGAGGGTTGGTAGCCAGCAGCACGAACGAGGGTGCGCCACTCTTGGCCATGGGGTTTGGCCCGCGAACCGTGAAGCAGGTAGGCAGCAACATGGGCCGCTTCATGACAGAGAACTTCGAGCAACACGCTGCGCGGTGCTGAAATTAGCTTGGAGTGGAGGGTGATGATTCCTGCCTTCGGACGGACTCGGCCTGCGGATTTCCGAAGGCGATTGGAAAAGGAGATGCTCAAGCGATCAGCGAGCCCAGGAGTTCGCCAACATCCGGCCCACTTGGCCAGCGCTCGGGTGAAATTGTGATGCTTGCGTGGCACGTTGCGGTCACCATTTCCAAACCATCCAACGTAGGTGGCCGGGATCGTCCCTCGGGCAGACAACTTCGGCAATTCGACTGCGTTTTCGTTGGCTTTGAAAATCGACATTCATGCTTGGACGGGCATCGTGCTTCGGCACTTTGGATAGTTGGTGCAACCCCAGAACTGCCCGCCGGCATTGGCTCCTGACTTCGAGGTTCGCAATGCCATCGCGGCTCCGCACTTGGGACAGAGCGGTTCTTTCGACGCAGGTGGTGCCGCCACAGAAGCCGAGACAGGCGCGGCAGCAGGCGCAGGCGCACCAAAGAACGGCTGGATCAATGCCACGAGTTCAGCTGGCGCGTAACCTTGACGAACCGGCACGCGCAACAACGGGAGGCCCGCTGCCTTGAAGACCCCGTCCACCAGCTCGTCCCGCGCCTTTCGTTCCGGGCGCTCGTGGCTACGGTCGTCCAGTTCGATCCCCAACATGGGCCGCATGGTTGCTGATTCGCACAGCAGAAAGTCCACATGCTTGCGGTCAATTCGATTGGCCACGGCCCGGTTTTTTCGAGGATCG
>CAIPBN010000259.1 GCA_903863315.1 uncultured Verrucomicrobiota bacterium
CAGCGCGCCGGTTGCGCATTCGCACGTTCTGCGGCGCGCTGGGGACAGACGCGCCCTACCTGCGACCGGCGGACAGGGGGTCCGTCCCACGAATCGCCAGCTACTTGAGCTTCAGCCGCTCCAACACTTCCTGCGCTAGCACCTCGTAGGCGGCAGCTCCGGCGCTGTATTTGTCGTAGTGGATGATGGGCTGCCCGTGGCTCGGGGCCTCCGCCAGTCGCGTCGTGCGCGGGATGACGGTCTCGAACACCTTGTCGCCGAAATGCTCGCGCACCTCGCTGAGCACCTGCTGCGAGAGCCGCGTGCGGCCGTCAAACATCGTCATCACCACCCCGAGCAGTTCGAGGTGCGGGTTCACCCCGGAGTCGCGCACCTGGCCCAGCACGCGGTGGATCATCGAGATGCCTTCCAGCGCGTAATACTCGCACTGGAGCGGCACGAGCAGCGCGTCGGCGGCGGCGAAGGCGTTGAGCGTGAGAATCCCCAGCGACGGCGCGCAATCAATGACGATGAGGTCGTGTTTGCCGGCGTCGCGCACGGGTTGCAGCGCCTGTTTGAGCCGGTGCAGGTGGTTCTCCAGCCGGGACAGCTCGATTTCCGCGCCGCACAAGTCCACTTCGCTGGGGACGATGGCCAGGCGCTCGAACGCGGTGGGCAGGATGTGGTCCGCGAGGGTGCCTTCCCCCAGCAACGCGCGATAGCTGCTGGCCCCCTCGGTCTTGGGCAGGCCCACGCCGCTGGTGGCATTGGCCTGCGGGTCGATGTCCACGAGGAGCACGCGCTGGCCGAGGGCGGCGAGGCAGGCGGCGAGGTTGACGGCGGTCGTGGTCTTGCCCACGCCACCCTTCTGGTTCGCCACGGCGATGACTTTGGTCGGCACGCGAGGATTTAAGGAGAGGGCCGCGGAGGGCGCAAGGTTGCAAGTGCCTTGCCGCGCGGTGGTTTATTCTCTAGCGTCCGCGCCGCAACTAACTGAATTCTACCAACACAGCATGAGCGTCCTCGTAGTCGGCACCACAGCCCTCGATTCCATCAAGACTCCCAAGGCGGAGAATCCGCGCCTGCTGGGCGGCTCGGCCAGCCACGCGGCCATCGCCGCGAGCTTCTTCGCGCCGACCAAGCTGCTCGGCGTGGTGGGCGGCGACTTCCCGGCCAAATACATCAAGCTCTACGCCAAGCACGGCATCTGCATGAAGGGCCTCGAGCGGGTGAAGGACGGCCAGACGTTCCATTGGTCCGGTGAATACGAGGTCAACATGAACAACCGTCGCACGCTCAACACCGTGCTCGGCGTCATCGAGAACTGGTCGCCCAAGCTGCCGGGCGATTACGAGACCACGCCCTACGTGCTGCTCGCCAACATCTCCCCGCCCGTCCAGCACGCGGTCGTGGATCAGCTCAGCCGGCCCAAGTTTGTCATCGCGGACACGATGGATCTGTGGATGAACATCATGCTGCCGGATCTGCTCAAGCTGCTTAAGCGCGTGGATGCCTTCGTGCTGAACGAGGGCGAGGCGCACCAGCTCACCAAGGAGGACAATGTCTTCACCGCCATGAAGAAGATTCACCAGCTCGGGCCCAAATACGTCATCATCAAGAAGGGTTCCCATGGCGCGGTGTTGTCCGGCCCCAATGGCTTCTTCATCGCCCCCGCCTACCCGCTCAAGAAGGTCGTGGACCCGACCGGCGCGGGCGATTCGTTCGTCGGCGGCATGATCGGCTACCTCGCCAGCGCGAAGGGGGACGTCGAGAAGAACCTCCGCCGCGCCATCATCCACGGCACCGTGACGGCGTCGTTCTGCTGCGAAGGCTTTGGCGTGGTGGCCACCACGAAGGCGACGCGGAAGGCGATTGATGCCCGCGTGAAGGAGCTTGAACAGCTCGCGCGGTTCTAAACTGTCACCTGCCTCCCCTGTCTGCCGTCCTACCAACCAACTTAAAATGAAAGCGACCCTCCTCCTCGTCCTCACCTCCACGCTCACCGCGTTCGCCGCCGACCCCGGCGCGTGGGTGGTCCACTTCGACGGCAAGACCGTGAACGGCCTCCGTGGCTACAACCAAACTGGCTTCCCCGAGCAGGCTTGGAAGATCGAGGACGGTGCCATCAAGACCATCCCCCGCTCCGCTGGCGGCAAGCCCGTGGACCTCGCCACCGAGCAGGTCTATGCCGACTTCGAGTTCGAGTGCGAATGGAAGGTTTCTCCCGGCGGCAACAGCGGCATCATCTATCGCGTGAAGGAGATTCCCGGCAAGCCCGCCTATGCCACCGGTCCCGAGATGCAGGTGCTGGATGACGAGAAGCATCCCGACGGCAAGGCGAACTTCCCGAAGCGGACCGCCGGCTCGCTCTACGACCTCATCGGCAAGGGCATGAAGGAAAAAACCTACAAGCCCGCCGGCGAGTGGAACAAGTCCCGCCTCGTCATCAAGGGCGGCAACGTCGAGCACTGGCTCAACGACTCTCAGGTCGCCACCTACAAGTGGGGCAGCCCGGAGATCAAGGCGATGCTGGAGACCAGTAAGTTCAAGGGCTGGGCCGGCTTCATGGAGCAGCCCGAAGGCCGCATCGTCCTCCAGCACCACGGCGAGGAAGTCTGGTATCGGAACATCCGCTCGCGGAAACTCTGAACCGGCTTTCCCCCACTTCCATCCCCCGCCATGAAAGCTCTCCTCGCCCTCCTCGCCCTGGCCGCCACCGCCGTTGCCGCCGACTTGAACACGCTCACGGACGCTGAGAAACAGGCGGGCTGGCGGCTGCTCTTCGACGGCAAGTCGCTCGCCGGCTGGCGCACCTACAAGGAAGGCGGAAAGATCGGTGCCGGCTGGGTCGTGGAGGACGGCTTGCTCAAGAAGCAGGCAAAGATTTCCGGCGGCGACATCATGACGGAGCAGCCCGTCAGCGGCAGTGCCGATTGGGAGTTGTCCTGGGAGTGGCGCATCGCCAAGAACGGCAACAACGGCATCAAGTATTTCATCACCGAGGCGCGCAAGGGCACCCTCGGCCACGAGTATCAGATGCTCGATGACGACGGCCATCCGGACGGCAAGATCGGTCCGCACCGCCAGACGGCGGCGTATTACGACGTGCTGCCGCCCGCGCCGGACAAGCCCGTCAGGCCGGTCGGCGAGTGGAATCACTCCCGGATCGTTGTGAAAGGCAACACCGTCCAGCACTGGCTCAACGGCGCGAAGGTGCTCGAATACGAGCTCGGCAGCGCGGCGCTCAAGGAGGCCGTGGCCAAGAGCAAGTTCAAGAAGATCGAGGACTTCGGCACCAAGGTGACCGGCCACATCCTGCTCACGGATCACAACGACGAGTGCTGGTTCCGGAACGTGAAGCTGCGCACGGTGAAGCCCTAGGCGTTTCGCTTGTTTCCTGCTTCCTCCGCCGCGCTCGCTGCGCTTCACTTCCGCGCATGAAGATTGTTGTCCTCGACGGTTTCACGCTCAATCCCGGTGACTTGAGCTGGGACGCCTTGAAGGCGCTCGGCGATGTTGAGTTGTTCGATCGCACGCCACCCGACCAAGTCGCCGCGCGCTGTGCGGATGCGGAGGTTGTGGTCACGAACAAGGCGCTGCTCCCCCGCGAAGTCATCACCGCGCTGCCCAAGCTGCGGTTCATCGCCGTCACCGCCACTGGTTTCAACATCGTGGATGTCGCCGCCGCCCGCGAGCGCGGCATCCCGGTGAGCAACGTCCCGCTTTACGGCACGCGCGCCGTGGCCCAGCTCACCATCGCGCTGTTGCTGGAGCTCTGCCATCGCGTCGGCCTGCACGCGGACTCAGTCCGGGCGGGGGACTGGGTGAAATCGGCGGACTGGTCCTACTGGCGGCACCCCTTGCTGGAGCTCGATGGGTTGACCTTCGGCGTCATCGGCTGGGGCCGCATCGGACAGGCGACGGCGGACATTGCCCGCGCCATGGGGATGAAGATTCTGGCCGCCAGCCGCTCGCCGAAACCCCCGCAGGCGGGCGTCGAGTTCGCCGATTTGGAAACCGTCTTCCGCCGGGCCGACGTGTTGAGCCTGCACTGCCCGCTCACCCCGGACACGAAGTCGGTGGTCAGCGCCGCCCGCCTCGCGCTGATGAAACCCAGCGCTTTCCTGCTGAACACCAGCCGCGGCCCGCTGCTGGACGAGGCGGCGGTGGCGGAGGCGTTGAACACCGGCCGGCTCGCCGGAGCCGGGCTGGATGTGCTGTCCGCCGAGCCGCCCAAAGCCGACAACCCGCTGCTCACCGCACGCAACTGCCTCATCACACCGCACCTGGCCTGGGCCGCCAAGGCTGCGCGCGCGCGCCTGATGGCAACCACGGTGGACAATGTCCGCGCTTTCCTCGCCGGTCCGCCGCAGAACGTGGTGAATTGAGCCGTCCCCGGCACTTTTGCTTTGGACCGAGCCGTTCAACCGGTGGTTTGGCTTCGCCACGACAGGCGAACTGGGATCGAGGTTGAGCCCCGGCAATGGCTGTTACTTTCGCCGCGCTGCTGAACCTGCTGGGGCGAGACGACAACAAACTCACCCACTCCACGTTGGCCGCCTCAAGCAGCTCTCACAGTTCGGCGGGCAGGTCATCAAAGTAGCTACGGCTCCACCAGCCCATCGTTCCCGATGGAATCCGTCGGGCAATTGCGCGCTTCTTCAGCCTGTGCAACCTCCTCGGGCGTGACTGGTTGTCGGTAAACGTAGCTGAAGCCTGTTTCGTCATCCCGGCGGAAGAACTCTGGGGCGGTCGTGCGGCACATGTCGCAGTCAATGCACGTTGAGTCCACGTAGAAGCGGCCCGGGACGTTTTGAGGGAGTCGTTCAGACAGGGTTGCCATAATTTGCCTTTCGTTGGGGCAAAGCTAAGGCCGGATGACTGTTGCGTGAAATTCATTGGTTGAATACTCTGTTGCAAGAGATGAATCAATTTCTCGCTACCCTGCCATTCGACCTCTACGAGCTGACACTGTTCCATCTCGTCGTGAAGCACCGGAGCTTCACCAAGGCGGCGGAACTGGCCGGGCTGACCCAGAGCGCCATCACTCGCCAGATGCAGGGCATGGAGAACAGCCTTGGCCTCGACTTGCTGGAGCGAACTACCCGCAGTGTGCGCGTGACGCCCGCCGGTGAGTTCCTCTATCGCGATTCGGCCCGGTTGCTCGGCGACGTGGAGCAGTCGTTGAAGCGGCTTCGCGAAGAGTTCGCCGGTGCTCGGAAGGAAGTGCACGTGGGGGTGTCACGGAGCATCGGACTGGCTTACCTCCCCGGCTTCTTCCATGCGAACTTGCGTCGGTTGCCCGGTGTCACCTGCCGAGTCTCCCATCAGCCGAGCAGCGAGATTCTCTCCGCGCTTGAAGCTAACGACCTCGACCTTGGCGTGCTCTGCCCACCGCACCGCCTGCCGAGCACCGTGCAGGTCACGCACAAGTTTGAGGATTCCTTCACGCTGATTGCCCCGGCGGAACTCGCCGCCCAGTTCGAGACGGTGGCGAAGTCCAGGAAAGCCCGTCGCACTTGGCTGGGGAAGCAAAGCTGGCTCCTGCTGGAGGAAAGCTCCAACACCGGCCAACGCCTTCGCTCGTGGATGACGCGCCAAGGCTGGGGCTTTGAGCCGGCGATGCAGGCGGATAACTTCGACCTCCTCATCAACCTCGTAGCCCTCGGCATGGGTGCGAGCTTCGTGCCGGTTCGTGCGTTGGCCCTCTACGGACAAAAGAAGACCATTCAGCGCATTCCTCTGCCGGAGAAGTTCACCCGCGAACTGGTCGTGGTCGTGCGTCGACATCGCAAGCTGCCGGAGCATCTGAAGCAATTCGTCGGCAACGTGCTCTTCTAAGCGGGCGCGAACAGCATTGAGCCTGTGGCGGGGGCTGGTAGTTTCCGCGCGCATGAGTTTTCTCCGAGGCTTGGCCCTGCGCGCGTTGGCGCTGTGGCTCGCGCTTGTCCCCGCTGGGTTGCGGGCGGCGTTGCCGGCCGGGGTGAACCAGGGAGAGTTCCTCGGCTGGACCAATGCGCTCAGCCTGCGCGATGACCATGGCAAGTGCGTGGTGGTGATCGTGCCGGAGATTGGCGGGCGGGTGTTGAGCTACAGCCGGGGCGGTCGCAATGCCTTGCTCGAAAACCCCGGCAGCCAGGGCAAGACGCTGGCGCAGTTCCCCGAGGGCTTCTGGGTCGGCGGCTACCAATGCGACTTCGGCCCCAATCTGCTGGGCCGGCCTGAACGGCGAACCGCGTGGCTGGGCCCGCACGAAGTGGTGGCGCCGCGTGACCAGACGATCGAGACAGCCAGCCCGGCGGACTTTGTCACTGGCCTGCGTCTGCTCAAGAGCTTCACGCTCGACCCCGATACCGGCGCACTTGGCGTGGTGCAGCGCATGGTCAATGTGGCGTCGAGCCCGGCGCGACAGAACCTCCACGACCGCACGCTTTGTCCAGCCGGCGGCTTCCTCCTCCTGTGGCTGCCGAAGCAGAGCCGCCACCGTGCGGGCTGGTCGCTGTTGCGTGCCACAGAGAGCGGTTCCCGCTTCGACGGCGCACAGCCCTCGTCGCCCAACGCCGCCGTGTTCGGCGATTTGCTCGTGGTGCAGGCGGCGGGCGCGCCCGGCAAGCTGGGGTCGGACACCGATGCCGGCTGGGTGGCCTACGTGCGCGGGCGGCTGCTGTTCGTAAAGCATTTCCCGGTCTGGCGCGGCGCGGCGTATGCGGGCGCGGGGCACACGGTGGAGTTTTCCTGGAATGACCAGATGGCGGCGTTGGAGTTGTTCAGCCCGCTGACCGCGCTTGCCCCCGGGCAGGCGTTTGATTTTCCGGAACTCTGGCAGTTGATCGAGTTGAAGGAGGAGGTGACCACCTTCGAGGATGCGCGGGCAGCGGCGAAGAAAGTGCCGGCGTCGCCGTTCACATCAGCGGGCAGCCGGTAGCATCGGCAGTGCCCGCATGCGTCTGGGTGAAGTTTCGCGGGTTGACGCTTCGCGGCTCGCTCCTAAGATGCCCGAACTTTCGCCACACACATGAGCCAGAATCTTGTTCCCACCGCTGTTTTTCCGCCGCCCGCCGCCGCTTCCGCCGGTGCGCATGTGAAGTCGCTCGACGAATACCGCGCGCTCGCCGCGGCCGCACAGGCGGACCCCGACAAGTTCTGGGCCGAACAGGCGAATCGCCTCGACTGGTTCCAGAAGTGGGGCCAGGTCTCCGCCGTCAATTACCACGAGCCCGTCAGCATCCAGTGGTATCTCGGCGGCAAGCTCAACGCCTCCTATAACTGCGTGGACCGGCATGTCGCGGCCGGCCACGGCGCGGTCACGGCCTTCATCTGGGAGGGCAACGATCCCAGCGAGACCCGCCGCCTCAGCTACTGCGAGCTTTACGACCAGGTCCAGCGCGCCGCCAACGCCCTCAAGGCCCTCGGCATCCGCAAGGGCGACCGCGTGTGCATCTACCTGCAGATGATTCCCGAGCTGGCCGTCGCCGTGCTCGCCTGCGCGCGCATCGGCGCGGTGCATTCAGTCGTGTTCGGCGCGTTCTCGGCGGACTCGCTGGTCACGCGCATCAACGACTCCACCTGCAAGCTCATCATCACGCAGGACACCGGCGTGCGCGGCACCAAGCAGGACATCCCGATGAAGGCCAACGCCGACAAGGCCGCGCCCAAGACGCCCACGGTGGAGAAGATGCTCGTCGTCCGCCGCACCGGCACGCCGGTCGAGATGCAGCCGGGCCGCGATGTCTGGTGGCACGACGCCCTGGCCGCGGCCGCGCCGGAGTGCAAGCCGGAGGTGATGGATGCGGAAGACCCGCTCTTCATCCTCTACACCAGCGGTTCCACCGGGAAGCCCAAGGGCGTGCTGCACACCACCGGCGGTTATCTCACCTACGCGGCCTACACGCACCACTACGTCTTCGACTACCAGCCCGGCGATGTCTACTGGTGCACGGCGGATGTGGGCTGGATCACCGGCCACTCCTATCTCATCTACGGCCCGCTCGCGAACCGCGCGACCGTCGTGATGTTCGAAGGCGTGCCGAACTATCCCGACTACGGGCGCTTCTGGCAGGTCATCGCCAAGCACAAGGTCAACCTGTTCTACACCGCGCCCACCGCCTTGCGTTCGTTGATGAAGGAAGGCGACAAATGGCCGAACCTGCACGACCTCAGCTCGCTCCGCTTGCTCGGCACCGTGGGTGAGCCCATCAAGGAGCCGGAGTGGAACTGGTATTTCCGGGTGGTCGGCAAGGAACGCTCACCCGTCATCGACACCTGGTGGCAGACCGAGACCGGCGGCATCCTAATCTCGCCGCTGCCGGGTGCGACGCCCACCAAGCCCGGCTCCGCCACGCTTCCGCTGCCCGGTGTGCAGCCCGCCATCGTGGACGACCAGGGCAACGAGCTGCTTGGCAACGACGTGCGCGGCAACCTCTGCCTCAAGCCCGGCTGGCCCGGCCAGATGCGCAC
>CAIPBN010000260.1 GCA_903863315.1 uncultured Verrucomicrobiota bacterium
CCGATTACTTTTTTGAAGCTTCGGAGGTTCTGCGTAACCGCCTGACTACTCCGCTTGTATGCATAGCGGTATTGGCCTGCGCGGGAGGAAGTGTTCTGAAGAGCTATCTTGAGCATAACCCTCGCTGGTGGATTGTATTGGCTGCTTGGACACCGGTGTTCTCCACCGTCTGGCTTTTCATGCTGAGCCGTCACGGTCGACGTGCACTTGTGACATGGGGATTGCGCGGCATCATCAAAGAACCTTCGAACGAAGTAATGTGGGAATTCGGTGAAGGGAGCATCGTCCGAATCGAGCAGAAGGTGCGCTCACATTTCGAATGGAAAGCCTTTGAATCTCTTGAAGAACAGCCAAACGGCTGGATGTTGCGAGTAGATGCAGCCTCTTGCTTCTGGTTTCCCAAGCGGTTGTTTGCGAGTGACCAAGAAATGAAGTGCTTCGTAACTCTGTTTCAGAATCATGGCGTTAGTTTGCGCACTCTCTGAACGAACCGAGGCAACAATTGCGCTCGGGTCCAATCTCGGTAATTGCGCGCAGATCTTGAGGGATGCGTTTGCGCGGCTTGCTCAACTATCGGTTGTGCCGTTGCGTTGCTCCTCAATCTGGCGCAGCACGCCCTTGGATTGCCCGCCCGGCTCGCCAGACTTCATCAACGCCGTGGTCGCGCTCACTCCCCTGCCCCATTTCACGCCTGAAGGCCTGCTCACCGAGCTGCAAGCCATGGAGCGCGAGTTTGGCCGCCGACCCAAGCAAGTCTTGAACGAAGCCCGCCCGCTCGATCTCGACCTCATCGCCTGGGGCAGCGAAGTGCGCAACACGCCGACGCTGACGCTTCCGCATCCGCGCGCACATTTGCGGCGCTTTGTGCTCCAGCCGTTGAGCGAGCTCGCGCCAGGCCTGATGCTTCCCGGCCAGATGCACACCGTCGCCGAGTTGCTGGCCAGCCTGCGAACTGAAGAGGTGTTGGAGCGATTGCCCTAGCGGAGGGAAAAGGCAGCCTTGCCACTTGTCACCCGCCACGCGCCACCCCACAGTCCCGCGCAATGAGCGATCACTCGGAAGCTCCAATGGACAAGCTCTGGCGGGAATACGGCGAGGTCTTTCGTCACACCGACGACCTCACCCTGGCCCGCTGGATGGCCCAGACGCTCGGCCAGATCCAAGGCCGTGTCTGGCGCAACTCGCACCCGCTGGTGGGAGCTTACCGGCTGGCAGCTCAAATCGCCCACGAACGCCAGATCTGGCACAAGCGGCTGGCCACCGCGCCGCGCGACTATTCTGAATCCCCCTGCTGCCGCGCCCCGCTGCTCCCGTTCCTGACCCGCGATGTCACCGAGCAGGGCTTGATTTGCCAGCATTGCAGCGGCACCGCCGTCCCGTTCGACGACATCCCCGTGGACCTGCAAAAGATGTTCCGCAACTGGGCCGAGAAATACCTGCCCGTCCATCAAGTTGCACACTGGGATGACCGCCAGCAAAAGCGCAGCGGCGACTACGACAAAGCGCTGGAGGATGCCGCCACCGAAGCCGAGCGACTACTAGCTGCCGCCGGCAACAAGCTCGCGCCCGCGCTGCTGGAGTTTTACCCCGCCGTCCTGTGGGAGGATCAGGACGAATGCCTCGACGTCCGCCCCGAGGACATCCCGCTCTGAGCGGCGAACCGCATGAAGTTTCTTTTCAAATGGACCCTGCGCCTGCTGCTCCTGCTGGTCGTCGTGCTGGTCATTCTCGCGCTCAGCGCGGACACCATCGTGACGAGCATCGCCGAAAGCCGACTGCGCAAGCAGACCGGCCTGGAA
>CAIPBN010000261.1 GCA_903863315.1 uncultured Verrucomicrobiota bacterium
CGATGGCCTTGGCGATGTCCTTGGCCACGTATTTGTCCGGCATCGCATCCACGGCCAGGTGCAGTTCCTTGAGCTTCGCCGCCGTGGCGGGACCGACGGCGGCGATGCGCACCCCACCAATGGCCCGCAAGTCATCGAAGGCCTTGAAAAAATAGTCGAAGAAGCTGGTGACGCCGTTGGGGCTGGTGAACACCAGCCATTGATAGCCGCCCAGCCCGCCCATGGCCTCAGCCACAACCTGCTGGCGCCCGGGGGGGACGATCTTGATGGTCGGAATCTCCAGGACTTCCGCGCCCAGTTCCAGCAACTGCCGCGAAAGCTCGCTGGCCTGCTCGCGCGTTCGCGTAACCACGATGCGCTGGCCGAAGAGCGGGCGGCGCTCGAACCAGTTCAGCTTGCCGCGCAACTTCACGACTCCTCCGATGATGGTGACGGCCGGGGCGGCGAACTTCGCGCGCTCCACCACCTCGCCAATCGTGGCCAGCGTGCCCTCGATGCTCTGCTGCCGGCCCGTGGTGCCCCAGCGCACCATGGCCACCGGAGTGTCCGCCGCCATCCCGTGCGCGATGAGCTGCTCAGCAATCCGCCGGATGCGCTCCACGCCCATGAGCACGACCTTGGTCCCGGTGGACTTGGCGAGTTGCGCCCAATCAATGCTGCTCTCCTCCTTGGTGGGATCCTCATGCCCGGTCAGGACGGTGAAATTGGAGCAATGATCCCGATGCGTGACCGGGATGCCGGCATAGTTCGGCCCCGCGTAGAAGGACGACACGCCGGGCACCACCTCGAAAGCCACCTTTGCCGCCGCCAGTTCCTCCGCCTCCTCGCCGCCGCGGCCAAAGATGTAGGGATCGCCGCCCTTGAGCCGCACGACCGTCTTGCCCGCCTTGGCCTTGGTCACGAGCAACTGGTTGAGCTCCTCTTGTGGAATGGCATGGGCGGCGGCGCGCTTGCCTCCATAAATCACCTCGGCGGACTTGGGCGCGAGCCGGAGCAGCTCCGGGTTCACCAGGGCGTCATAGACCAGCACCTCGGCGCGCCCGATCAACTCAGCTCCCCGACGCGTGAGCAGCCCCGCATCACCCGGTCCGGCACCCACGAGATAAACTATGCCTTTTGACTTCATGTGGCGGGGACTCTAAGTGCCGGCCGCAGAAGCTCAAATGGCAAATGCAGCCGCCTGGCAACCTGTCCTTGACCGGTGCCCCGGTCTGGCTACGCTCCGCACCAGACCACACTCAGCGCAAGCCAACCTTGCCCCAACACCGTTTTGCCATGAGCCCGTTGCCAGTTTTCCCATCGCGGCAGTCTGTGCCCAAGAGCGCGTTCACCCTCATTGAGCTGCTGGTGGTCATCGCCATCATTGCGATTCTGGCCGGCATGCTGCTGCCGGCCTTGTCGCGCGCCAAGATCAAGGCGAACACCACCAAGTGTGTCTCCAACCTCAGACAGGTCGGCATGTCCCAGCTCCTCTACGCCGCCGACCACGAGGAGGTATTTCCTTACACCGGCCAAAACTGGCCCCAAATGTCCTTCGTCGGCATCTGGCAGCTCCTTAATCCCTACATCTCCACCAACAGCGGCTTTCACCTGTGCCCGGCAGACAAGGGAATCCCATGGAACTACGACTGGGCGCTGGCCAATCCCGGCTTTGGCCTCCTGACCAACCAGCTCCTCTGCGCGGACAGCTACTACTACCCGACTCAATACTACCGGGACGACTCCGTGGCCCAGCCGCTGCGGCGGCGGCGCACCACCGAAATCGGTTCCCCCTCCCAGAAGGTGATGATGACCTGCTACGCCGGGCCGGATGCCTCCCCGCTGGGGTCCACCATCATTGCCCACGGCAAGGAAGGCGTTCCCCTGCTCTTTGCCGACGGGCACGCCGGCTACACACACTACATCAACATCAATCAAACCTCGCCCTTTGGTCCTTACAACTTCGACTGGACAGTGGGTGGCCTGGCCGCGGGCGTTGACCTCAAGTAGGTTCACCAACATTTTTAGCGGCAAATGAAGCTATCCCTCGCCGCGACATGCGACCAACAGGTTCGGATCGTGGCTCCAATCGCGGCTTGCTCACTGAGCCAGTCACCCACACCCTGCCCTCATGCTATTGCGTGACCCGGTGAACAGCCGCCCATCAACTCATGTTCCCGCCGGCTTGATAACCTCCCCATGAAAACCATTCTGGTCATCGACGACGACAGGGATTTCCGAACCCTCCTGGCCCGAGTGCTGGGTGCCGCCGGCTACACCGTGGCCACCGCAGCCGACGGGCAAGAAGGCCTGAACCAATTCGCCACACTGCTGCCCGATTTGGTCCTCACTGACCTGTGCATGCCCGTCAAGGAGGGCATTGAAGTCATCACGGAACTGCACAGCACCCACCCGCAGACCAAAATCATCGCCATGTCCAGCGGCGGCCAAGGCGGCCACACCGTCTATCTCAAGCTGGCCAAAAAACTCGGGGCAACACGGCAGTTGGAAAAGCCGTTTTCCATCCAAGACCTGCTCATCACCGTGCGAGAAGTGCTGGAGGACAAGCCCGACGCCACCCACGACGGCCTCACCCGATAGTTTCGTGTGGGAGGGACTGTGGTGACAGCGCCCAGGTCCAGCGCACCTTAAAGGGCGCGGAGCACGGCACGGCAAGGCGCGCCATCCGCGCCGACAATCTTCAGCGGCAGGCAGGCGAGCTCATATTTGCCCGGCTTGATCTTCGCGAGGTTCAAACCCTCAATGATCCAGATGGGCTTTTTGGCACCGAGCATGATCTGATGGCACTCGACGCCGTCCTTGTTGTAGCCGCCGACACTGAGGTAATCCACGCCGACGGTCATCACGCCGCAGTCCACGAGGTATTGCGCGGTCGGAGCGGGGATGTAGATGAA
>CAIPBN010000262.1 GCA_903863315.1 uncultured Verrucomicrobiota bacterium
GCCGACCGATGAGATACGGCGAGCACCAACCGCCGACGGCTTCGGATCGCTAATGCCGCTGGCCACGGTGGTGTTGACGGCCGCCGTGAGCCCAAGGGCACTGCTGCCGGCACTGTGAGTGTAAGCGCCGGAGAGAAAATCCCTCACTGAAGCGGCCAGAAAGTCTGGTTGCGCCGGAGCAAAAATGCCTCGGCAGATAGCTCTTTGCATGGAGTGCAGAGGGCGGAGGGATGAAGGACGTGGAACTTTACAGGCAGGTCCGCCATTCGGTGCGGATTGAGGGTGTTAGCCGTCGCGAGACGGGGCGTCGGTTCGGGCTGGATCCTCGGACGGTAGCGAAGATGCTGGCCTTCTCGGTTCCGCCCGGGTATCGGCGCAGCCGCCCGCCGGCACGGCCGAAGCTGGACCCGTTTGTCGGGATCATCGATCAGATCCTGGAGGATGATAAGGGGCGTCCAGCGAAGCAGCGGCACACCTCGAAGCGGATCTTCGAGCGGCTGCGCGATGAGCACGGTTACGCTGGCGGGCTGACTATCGTGAAGGATTACGTGTTGGGGCAGCGTCAGCGGCAGCGCGAGATGTTCGTGCCGCTGGTGCACCCGCCGGGGCATGCGCAGGTCGACTTTGGTGAAGCTGTCGGCATCATCGGTGGGGTAAAGCGCAAGATCCACTTCTTTACCTTCGACTTGCCGCATTCGGACGCGTGCTTCGTGGTTGGCTATCCGGCGGAGACGACGGAAGCTTTCTGCGACGGCCACGTTCGGGCGTTTGCATTCTTCGGCGGGGTGCCGCAGTCGATCCTGTATGACAACACCCGGATCGCGGTGGCCCGCATCCTGGGTGACGGCAAGCGGCAGCGGACGCGGGTGTTCGCCGAGCTGCAATCGCATTACCTGTTCGAGGACCGGTTCGGCCGGCCCGGCAAAGGCAACGACAAGGGCAAGGTCGAAGGTCTGGTCGGCTATGCGCGGCGGAACTTTCTGGTGCCGATTCCGGTATTCGAGAGCTTCGAGGCCCTGAACGCCTATCTTCTGGAATGTTGCCGCCGTCGCCAGGCGGAGCGTTTGCGCGGCCGTGAGGGGACGATCGGCGAGCGGCTGGAGCGTGATCTTGCCGCGTTCCAGACGCCGTTGCCCCCGCCCTACGACGCCTGCGAGAAGGTTGCGACGACGGTCTCCTCGCTGTCGCTGGTGCGCTACCGGCTCAACGACTACTCGGTGCCAACGACCTATGGCCACCGCGAGGTGCTTGTACGCGGCTACGTCCACGAGGTGGTGATCTCGTGTGGCGCCGAGACCATCGCCCGACACGTCCGATCCTACGAGCGGGAGGACTTCGTGTTCGACCCGCTGCATTATCTGGCGCTGCTCGAGCAGAAGATCAATGCGCTCGACCAGGCGGCCCCGTTGGCCGGTTGGCAACTGCCCGAGGCGTTCGCCACGCTGCGCCGCCTGCTCGAAGCGCGCATGGGCAAGCAGGGCAAACGCGAGTTCGTGCAGGTGCTACGCCTGATGGAGGTGTTCAGGATCGACGATGTCGCCGCCGGCGTGCGCGATGCCATCGACCGCGGCGTGATCGGCTTCGATGCGGTGAAGCACCTGGTGCTGTGCCGGATCGAGCGCCGACCGCCACGCCTCGATATGAGTGTTTATCCCTACCTGCCGCACGCCAGCGTGGCTCTGACTTCGGCCAGGACGTACATGGACCTGCTCAGCGGGGTGACGTCATGACCGACACGCCCCAGCTTCTGCTCGGCCATCACCTGAAGGTGCTCAAGCTGCCGACCTTCCTGCGCGAGTATGACAAGCTCGCCCGGCAGTGCGCCACCGAGGGCGTTGAGCATACCGGCTACCTGCTGCGCCTGGCCGAACTCGAGCTGATCGAGCGCGAACGGCGCATGGTCGATCGGCGGATCAAGGAAGCAAGGTTCCCGGCGGTCAAAAGCCTCGACAGCTTCGACTTCCTGGCACTGCCGTCGCTCAAAAAGACATTGGTGCTGGAGCTGGCCCGCTCGGAGTACGTGCTCCGCCGGGAGAACGTCATCGCGGTCGGCAACAGCGGCACCGGCAAGAGCCACGTGGCGCTCGGCCTCGGGCTGGCGGCCTGCCAGAAGGGCCTGTCGGTCGGCTTCACCACGGCGGCCGCCCTGGTGAACGAGCTGCTCGAGGCCCGCGACGAGAAGCGGCTGCTGAGGCTGCAGCGCCAGCTTGCCGCCTACAAGCTCCTGGTGATCGACGAACTCGGCTACGTGCCGCTGTCGCAGACCGGCGCCGAGCTGCTGTTCGAGGTCTTCAGCCAGCGCTACGAACGCGGCTCGACCATCGTCACCTCCAACCTGCCGTTCGACGAGTGGACCGGCGTGTTCGCCTCCGAGCGGCTGACCGGCGCGCTGCTCGACCGGCTGACCCACCACGTCCACATCCTGGAGATGAACGGCGACAGCTACCGCCTCAAGCAGAGCAAACGCCGCCAGCGCGGTGCCCGCGCCACCACCATCCCCGACAGCTCACCCGAGGAATAAACGAGGACGCAGGAAGGCCCGGGGATGTCCCGGCTTCTGTTGAAATTGTGAAGTAGGCGTTGCTCGCCTTGAGCCTGTTAGGCTCGGGGTGTCGAATCCAACGAAGGAGAGCAACGCCGTGAAGAAGATTACCACATCAGCCGCCGGTGGTCCGGGGGCAATCGTCGAAAATGCTTGGCAGGATGTCGGCGCCAGCTTCGAGCGGTTCTGCCTGACAGCCGGGATCGCCACGTTATCTGGCATGCTGGAGGAAGATGCCGTCGGTCTGTGCGGCTCGCGCTATGGGCGCGCCGTGGACAAGGAAGGTCATCGGTGGGGAAAGACGCGGGGCAAGATCGGCTTCCACGGCGGCAAGATTGAGATAGAACGGCCTCGTGTCCGTGCCCGTGCCGGCGGCGAGCTCGCCTTGCCGAGTTGGACGACGGCCCAGTCCGAGGACTTGCTCGGCAAGTGGGCGATGAACCTGATGCTGATCAACGTCTCGACGCGCCGGTTTGGCCGCGCTGTCCGGCTGCCGGAAGGCGACGTACCAGCGCCTGAAGGTGCGGGCGTATCCAAGTCGGCAGTGTCGCGCCGCTTCGTGGCGCTATCGGCTGCACGGATGAAGGAGTGGATGGCGTCCGACCTGTCGAGGTTGGATCTGCTGGTCATTCAGATCGACGGCATGCACATGGTCGACGATCTGATGTTGGTCGGTGCGGTTGGTATAGACGGGATGGGTGACAAGCATCCCCTGGGCGCGATTGAAGGGGCAACCGAGAATACCGCCGTGGTGCAGGCCCTGCTGGATAACCTGCTCGCCCGCGGCCTCGACCCGACAGTGAGCCGCCTGTTTGTCGTCGATGGAGCCAAGGCGCTGTCCAAGGCAATCCGCAGGACCTTCGGCGGCGACACGCTGATCCAGCGTTGCCAGGTTCACAAGGCCCGCAACATCACCGAGCGCATTGCCAAGCCCCTGCATGCCTCGGTCCGCAAGGTGCTGCGCCAGGCGTGGGAGCTGAGCGACCCGGCGAAGGCGGAAAGACTGATCCGCAATCTGGCCCGCCGCCTTGAGTACGAGGCCCCCGGCGTCTCCGGGAGCATCCTGGAGGGCATCGACGAGATCCTCACCGTCACCCGTCTCGGCCTTCCTGCCGAGCTGCGCCGGTCGCTCGCCTGCACCAACATCATCGAGAATATGAACGGCACCATTCGCCGCGTCTGCCGCAACGTCAAACGATGGCGTAATGCCGGGATGGCTTTACGTTGGACGGCCGCCGGCATGATGGAAGCGGCCAAGGGCTTCCGCCGGCTCAAGGCCCACAAGCAACTGCCAGTCCTGCGGGCGGCTCTGCTGGCCCATCAGGCCAGGCACGCCATCAGCCCAAACCTTGAACTGCACGCCAAGGCCGCATAGGCTCAAAAACTGAGGACGCCTGCTAAGCGATTTTCAACAAAGAGCGGGACATCCCCACTTACAACCGCTCTAGCCTTTGCAGCCGCTAAGTCATTGAAAAGAATGGTGCCCAGAGGCGGAGTCGAAACACCGACACTGCGATTTTCAGATGCGCGTTTTA
>CAIPBN010000263.1 GCA_903863315.1 uncultured Verrucomicrobiota bacterium
GGGTAGCCGCTGGCACCGGGCGTAGTGGAGCTGGCCACGGTGGTGGAATCCACTTTGAGCGCCGGACAGTTGAAAATCTTGGGGTCGGGCATGATCCGGTGTATGAGATACAGCGTATCCACCCACCAGATCGCTGTGGTCGAAGGCACGATGCATGCGGCTGTCGCCGGGTCACCCGCAACTCGGTTGCGCCACAAGCGCAGGAACTCGCCATCGTATTCATCGGTGTATAGTTGGCTGGCGAGGGAGATCTGGCGGTTGTTGCTCAGACATTTGATCCCCTGTGCTTTTTTCTTGGCATTGCCCAACGCCGGCAACAGCAGGCCTGCCAGAATGGCAATGATGGCGATGACCACCAACAGTTCAATGAGGGTGAAGGCGCGGCGGACGCGTGGACAAAAACCTGTGCTCATGGTGAAGATTGGCCGCACCCTGCCTCATTTGGATTAAGCTCGCAACTGGAAGTCAGCCATCGCGCATGGGCACGGCGTCCATCCAGTCCAGCGGGAGATTTACCGGCTCGACGTGATGCCGCACGCTGGCAGCATCGTCCACTGATGGCCCGACTGAACACCATGAACGCCCTCCGCCTTTCTGCCGGCCTGCTGCTGACCGCGCTCCTCGCCACCGCCCCAGCCGCCACCAAGCCCTCGCGCTATGCCGACCTCGTGCTGGCGGACAAGCCCGCAGCCTACTGGCGGCTCAACGACACCGGCACGACCGCGGTCAACTCCGCGCCTGGCGCGAAGGCCGCGCTGCTCAACGGCACGGTCGAGGGCAAGGTCGCCACCGGCCAGCGCGCGCAGCCGAGCGAGCAGTTCCCGGAGTTCGAGCCGGACAGTGCGGCGGCGGGTTTCAGCGGCAAGGGCGAGTTCATCCGCGTGAAGGACCCCGGCGCTAACAGCCCGCTGGATTTCGCGAAAGGCGATGCCATTACGATCGAGGCGTGGGTGTCCGTGAACAGCCTCAAGGACGGGCAGTATGTTTATGTCGTCGGCAAGGGGCGCACGGGGAACAAGGGCTTCGAGGCGCACAACCAAAACTACGCGTTGCGCCTGCACGGCACCGGCGGCGCGGCCTGCGTGAGCTTTCTCTTCCGTGATGCGGAGAAGGGCGCGACCCCGAAAGCCGCCGCGAAGGAGGAGGCTGACAAGAACTGGCATCGCTGGACGGCGAACGACGGTTTCCTCCCCGGCTCCGGCTGGCACCACGTCGCGGTGACTTACACGTTCGGCAAGGGCGCTTCGGTGAAGGGTTATCTCGACGGCGTCGAGGTGAAGGGCAAGTGGGACATGGGCGGCCAGTCCGACGCCGCGCCGGTCGTGGACGACGACGAGGTGTGGCTCGGCTCCTCGATGGGCGCACAAGCCGGCAGCACGTTCAACGGCCTCATCAACGAGGTCGCCATCCACCGCCGCGCGCTCGACGCAAAGACCCTCGCCACGCGCTTCAACTTCGTCCCGCCCGTCGCGAAGTTCGATGTGGCCAAGCTGCCCAAGGACGCCGTGCAGGTGGAGATTTTCGAGA
The DNA here is from genome assembly GCA_903863315.1 of uncultured Verrucomicrobiota bacterium. Classification (GTDB taxonomy): domain Bacteria; phylum Verrucomicrobiota; class Verrucomicrobiia; order Limisphaerales; family SXTU01; genus SXTU01. The sequence continues at coordinate 1,528 of CAIPBN010000263.1, forward strand.
ACATCGGCACCACGGCGAATTGGAACTTCACGCCCGGCACGCCGGTGGAGACTTACACCGAGCCGGCGTTTGGCTTCGTGGGCCTGCCGCAGAAATACACCGAACGCGGCGTGCGCGCGGACCGCTCGAATCCGTTCATGCTCCGCGCCTCGGCACTAGTGAAGCTGCCGGCCGGCGAACACAAGTTCCTCCTCCGCTCGTTGCAAGGCGCGAAGCTTCACGTGGACGGCAAGCTCGCGGCGCAGACCAAGTTCATCAGCCCGGGCGGCGGCGGCCACTCGAAGGTCCAGCCTGCGCCCGCCGAGGATTATCCGGCGAGCCTGCGCTTCCCGCTCATGGGACATCAGGAAGCGTGGGTGACGGTGAAGTCCACCGGCAAAGAGCAACTCTTCGTGCTCGAAGCCATCATTGGCGGCAAAGGCCTGCGGCCGGAGGTCGGGGAGCTGACGGTGAGCGTCGGAGCGCGGACGCCTACGTCCGCGTCAGCTTCCGCCAAGAGCGCTCCGGCTGCGGACGTGGGCGTCCGCGCTCCTGAAAACTTCCTCCTCCTCGCCCCCGTCGCGCGCTTCGCTCACGACGACCTGACCTGGGAAAGCTACTCCGCCCAGCAGCTCGCCCGCCTCGCCACCACCGACGCGCAGCGGCGGCGCGATGCGAATGCCGCCGAGAACAAATATTGGGCGCAGCGTCACGAGGCGGTGCGGCAGTTCCTCGCCAGCCGGCCCGGGCCCGTCGTTTCCACCGCCACGTCGTCCGGTGGCAATGCGATTGACCAGTTCCTCGCCGTGAAGCTCGCCGCTGCCAAAGTCCAGCCTGCGCCGCTCACGGACGACGCCACCTTCCTCCGCCGCCTCGCATTCGACACCGTCGGCGTGCCGCCCACGCCCGAGCAGTTGCGCGCCTTCCTCGCGGACACTTCGCCGAACAAGCGCGCCGCCGCCATTGACCGCTTTCTCGCGCTGCCTGGCTGGGCGGACAACTGGGTTGGCTACTGGCAGGACGTGCTGGCGGAAAACCCCGGCATCCTCAAGCCAACGCTTAACAACACCGGCCCGTTCCGCTGGTGGATTCACGAGTCGTTCCTCGACAACAAGCCGATGGACCGCTTCGCCACGGAGCTCATCGCGATGGACGGCAGCGTGTATCACGGCGGCCCGGCGGGCTTCGGCCTCGCCACGCAGAACGACGTGCCGATGGCGGACCGCGCGCAAATCCTCTCGCAGGCCTTCCTAGCGATGAACCTCGCCTGCGCCCGCTGCCACGACGCGCCGTATCACGACTTCAAGCAGCGCGACCTCTTCAGCCTCGCCGCCATGCTCAAGCGCGACGCACAGGACGTGCCCAAGAGCAGCTCCATCCCAGCCAACGCGAACATCGTCGTGGGCAAGCGCATTCAAGTCACCTTGCACCCCGGCGAGAAAGTCACGCCCGAGTGGACCTTCGCCAGCTACGGCGGCGCGGCCACGGCGGACTTCTCGCGCAAGCCCGACGACACCCGCGATCAGCTCGCCGCCTACATCACGTCGCCCGCGAGCGACCGCTTCGCGCAGGTCATCGTCAACCGCGCGTGGAAGCGCTGGCTGGGCCTCGGCTTCATCGAGCCGGTGGACGATTGGGAAAATAAAACCGCGTCGCACCCCGAGCTGCTCGCGTGGCTCGCGCGCGAGTTCATGATGAACGGCTACGACCTCAAGCACCTGGCCCGGCTCGTCTTCAACTCGCAGGCCTACCAGCGCGTCGCCGGCCTGCACGGGCCAAAGTCCGACGAGCCGGCAGACCGCCTTTTCGCCTCGCCCGCCCGCCGCCGCCTCGCCGCCGAGCAGATAGTGGACTCGCTGTTCGCCGTCACCGGCAAGCCGATGTCCTCCGAGCTGCTCACGCTCGACAACGATGCCAAGAGCGCCGCGAAGGACTTCCTGAACCTCGGCTACGCGCGGCGTGCGTGGCAGTTTACCGGCCTCTCGAACGACCGCGACCGCCCCGCGCTCTCGATGCCCAAGACACAGGCCATCCTCGACGTGCTGCAAATGTTCGGTTGGCGCGAAACCCGGCAAGGCCCGCTCTCCGTGCGCGACGAAGCGCCCAACGTCCTCCAGCCCGCCGTGCTCGCCAATGGCGACATGGGCAACGGCCGCATCGCCCGCCTCACCGACGACTGCGCCGTGACCGACCTGTGCGTGGAGAACCAGCCGTTGCCCGCGCTCGTGGACGCCGTCTTCGCCCGCGTGCTTTCGCGCACACCAACGGCAGCAGAACGCGCGAAGTTCGTGAGTTACCTGCAAGCCGGCTACCCCGAGCGCGTCGTGGACTGCGGCCCGCGCAAGTCCCGCAAGAACTTTGACCCCGCGCAGCTCCTGAGCTGGACCAACCACCTCAACGCCAAGGCCAGCGAAATCAAATACGCCGTCGAAGAAAAGGCCCGCCTCGGCGACGAGCCCACCCCGCGCCTGAAACGCGACTGGCGGGAGCGCATGGAAGACGTGCTCTGGGCGATGGTAAACTCGCCGGAGTTTGTGTTTGTGCCGTGAGCTGTCCAGGGCGATATTGAGAGCGCGTTAACGGTTATGAGCACCCTCGACACAGCATTGAAGTTTATCGGGGAAAACTGGCTAGGAATGCTGGTCATGTTCCTCTCGCTGTGTTGTGTCTTTCTGCTATTGCGTGCCTTCTGTTGGCTATTCTGTTGGGGACGCTACAAGGGAGATTTGCAGCGGCTGGAGAAGGGGGAGCGTGACAATGGAATCGGTTACGTCTTGGCCGATTTGCTTGTAAAAATAGTCAACGACTTCCGACACCTGCTCGCGCTGATGGTCGTAACCATATTCGCTTTGGCTTTGGCGTATGCCCTCGTGATAGCAGGGGGAAGCATCGAGGAAATCACCAGAGCCCTCCAAGCCGTTACCGCAACATTGGGCGGGCTGGTTGGCTCCATCATAGGCTACTACTTTGGAGAATCTGCCGCCAAAAAGGCGCCCAATTCGCCTGCCGCTGAACCTCTGCCCCCAGCGGGCCCTATCGTGGAAGACCCCATGGCGACGGTTAATCCGCCTATCGCGCCTGCGCCGACAATCGAAGAGTTGAGGGCTGCGACCGCAGCCGGTGCGAACGCGACACCAAAGACTCCCCCCCCGGCAGGAGATTGACACCCACTTTTTATCACTACGTTTCAACGCAACCATTCAACGCCAACGACACATGAACTCAACCCAAGCATTTGAAGTGGTTGACACAGTTTATGAACCGGGCACTGCAAAGCAGGTTCACTACCGGCCACTTCGGGATAAAACGACCTA
>CAIPBN010000264.1 GCA_903863315.1 uncultured Verrucomicrobiota bacterium
AACACGAACCCGACCACCAACGGCAGCCACCTCAGCAGCGGATCAACTCCCTGTAAGAATCATCTCAACTTTCCCGCTGTTGACGGCATGCAGCAACCGCTCAACACCCCAGCAACCGCGAAGCGGCCGATCGTCATCCTCGGCCCCACCACCGTGGGCAAGACCGAGGTGGCCTTCGGCCTGGCCCGTCGGTTGAACGCCACGGTCATCAACGCCGACAAGTTCTACCTCTACGACGCGCTGCCGGAAGTAACGGGCCAATCCGATGCCGACCAGTATCCGGACATCACCAGCCACCTCTACGGCCGGCTGCAACCCGATGATGCATTGTGGTCATCGAATCGCTACCGCGCCGAGCTGCGGGGCTGTTTGGCGGAAGCGGCTGAACGCAACCAACAGATCATCGTGGAGGGCTGCTCCAACGCGCTGGTGCGAGTGGCCATCGAGACCCTCAGCTCCACCGCCACCTGCGAGGCCGAGCAACCGCTGCTCATCGGTTTGCAGTGGCGGCACCGCGCCCAACTGCCAGCGGACTGTGCCGGTCGGGCTGGCCGGATGTTTGCGGCCGGCATGTCACGGAGCTTCGACCAAGCCTGCCGGGAGCGGATGCAGGAAACCTACCTGCTGCGGAAGTGCTTTGCCCGGGAGCCCTTGCTGGCGCTGCAACGCCGCTCCCTTTCCAGGTCAACGTGCCAGGAACGGGTGGCCGAGTTGCTCGAACGCCATGCCCACCGCCACCACGAGCGCATGAGCCGCATCCCGAAGGTGGCCTGGCTCGATCACGACCGCCGGCAAGTGGCCGCTACCGTGACCCGCATCCTCACGATCCACGGCCAGCCCACCAACTGACTCAATTTCCCTCCGGGACTTTGAATGTCCTGTTTGCCCGGCGGGAACAACTAAACAACGGGACAACGCCGAAGACAAAAACTCCTAGGCGAATGTTGGTAAAACAGAGAGTGAGTAAACATATGGTGATCAAATCCACCATCCCAACGAAGAACAGCACGGTCCTCATGGAGGCCGGCACGTATGCGGCCGTCGTCAAGGCCATCAACCCCGTGGAGAAGCTCCTCAAGGAGGGCGACAAGCCCGAGCTGGAGATCGAATTCACGGTCGTGGGCGCGACGGAGCCGATGCCCAAGCGGTATTTGGTCCGTCTCGACGGGCGCAGTCCGCTTCGGCGGGAAGTCCAGGCGATTCTGGGGCGCTCGTTGAGCCTCCCGGAGATCGCCAGCTTCGACACCGACCAGTTGCTTAACCGCAACTGCCAGGTCGTCGTGGCGCATCAGCACGACGGCGGCAGCAAGCCGAAAGCCGTGATCAAGACGGTCCAGGCAGCTCCCGTGGTTCTGCCGTCGGTTCCCACCCCCACCGCAACAACCAACCCCACGGCTGTTGTTGGCTAAACCAGTTGATTCCCGCCGCCCGGTTGAACGGGCGGCGGGTTCACTTCTACCCAAATACAACAATGAAACACTACAGTCTAAATCAGTCGGCCGCCAAGGCGACCCGCCTCAACCTCATCCTCCGCGCTGGTTATGCACCGGCAGCGGTCGAGTTCATCAACCCATCGGTTCACTACCGGCTGGGCTCCAACCACAACGCCATCCTGCTCGCGGACGACCGTCATTGTGCCACGCTGCTGTTGGAACAGGGCTGCTCGGAAGAGCGGGTCCGTCGGCTGGCGCGCCGGTTGAATGCGGCGGGTCGGCGGGACGTTCGGTTGCAGGAGCCGATTGTGGCAATGCAGGTGGTTGAACCAGGGGAGAGCTGGCCGGCTGATTATCTGGCCGGTCCGACCTCGCGGTCTGTCAGCCTGATGTTGAAGTCGAACGCTGCGCCGTTGCCACGGTCTGAAACCGCCACCTCCCATCCGCTGCTCCATCAACCCGCCGGTTCGATGTGGGTGATGGGCGGGCGCAACAGCGATGTTGAGGTTGAAGCTCCGTTGACCGTGCCGTTTCGCTCCATCGTGCAGATCCAACAACGCGGGAAGCGGTTGCTGGTCAGTATCCGGGATCATAGCCTTGTGCATCTGCTGGTTGGTTTGGTGGAGGAGGCTGCCGCCACCGGGTTGAAGGCTGATCTGGAAGCCGGCCGGGTGCGATTGCTGCGTTACGGCGGGGTCATCAACGAGCTGGTGCTGTTCCCGAACTGCACGCCGGACAGCCGAGGGGAACGTGGCTACGGCTGTGTGGAGGTTGCAGCTCAACACGGGGGCCTCACCCAACTGTTGACTGACTGCGTGATGCTCGGCAGCCCGGAAGAGGTCGCGGCTGAACTGGCGAAGCGCTGGATCGGCTGAACTGTCACCAACGGCCTGGTCCGAGGTCCAACCCCTCGGGCCAGGTCACTCTTAACTGTTTCAACCACAACTTCATCACCTCACAGGATGACCCCAACCCCTCGACAACCAGCAGTCCCTTGCGAGCCGGCCTTGAATCCCTGGGTTGCTCCGGTGTTCAACAACACCCATGAGGCAAGTCCCGCCACCCCAGACAGGTCGTTGGTTACTGGGCCGACTACCCCAATCCCACAGCCAACTCAACATGAGTCCGTGCCGGTTGCTCCACCTCAATGCCCGCAACCTCAGCTCGCCAGTCAACCTGCCGCAGCTATGCCGGTTCGTGCACGAGGACATGAACATTCGCTTTCAATGACCTTGGCGGTGGAGCATGGGTTGGCAGCGGCGGTGGTGATGAAGTATCTCGCTTACTGCTGTTCCAGTAAAAGAGCCAAAGAGCATGACGGACGCCGGTGGTTCCGGGTGAACTTGGACCACTTGGCAGAGCAGCTGCCCTATCTCAGCCGTTCTTGCCTCGCAGATACGTTGCAGCGGTTGAGCACCGGAGATCAGCCACCATTACAGATCCATCAGGAGAACCGGCGTGGTTACGACCGCACCAACAACTACGCCTTCACCGATCCGCAGTTGATGGCGCAAACCCGCACCCAGCTCCGCTACTTCGATCCACAGGAAGCGGGCGATTACGGTTTGCCGGCCGCGCTGATCCTCCACAACCTCCGGCACTGGGAGGGTGAACGCAAAGCTGAGGAAGTTCGCTGGCGCACCATCCAACCCGGCGATCTATCCAAACACCTGCCGTTGAGCTCCGGACAAGTGCGGGATGCGTTAAAGCGGTTGGTGGCCGACGGGGTATTGGAGCCGAGACTGGAACCGGGATGCAGCAGCCGGAAGCAATACCGGCTGGCTGCCGCCAACAACTCCCCAGCAACTCCTGCTCAATCGACCAACGCGGCTGGAATGACATTTCCGGACGAAGCAGTGAGAAATCTGGACGGCTCGGTGACAAATCTGGATATGGGGTTGCCCAATCCGGATATGGACGTGACGAAACCGGACGGGACCGTGAGAAATCTGGACGAGACCTTAAGAAATCTGGACAACGATAATAGTTATCAGCTTTCTTTAGCAGCTTCCTTAGCAGCCTCTCCTCAACAGCCAAAGAATTACCCAATGCGCTCGGCGGAGCCTCGCGCGGTGGGTGTTTCTTTAACTCTCTCTTCGGGTGAAGCAGTGAACGTCTCTTTGAACAGCCAGCAGGTGACTGAGGATGGTGCCTGCCGGCGCGATGCTCCAGCACCCCAGCAGCCCGCTTCTCCGGAGTGTGACCAGCCATCAACTACCGGGCAGGCTGTCTCGCCCCCACCCTGCCGGGTGCCCGTCGAACCTGTGTCCCCACCGCCGATCTTGGTGCCCTCTGGCTGGCCGGCAGAGTTTGCTACCTTGTGGCAGGAGGTGCGCGAGGAAGTGGTGGACAAGCTCGGGCTCGAACCCAGCCGCACTTTCGACGAGCAGGTCTGCTGGCGGGCTATTCGGCCACTGCTCGAGCAGCAATCCGTTGAACAACTCGAACGCTGGTATCAGCGCGCCTCTTGGCAGGCGAACTATCCGGAGATGATCAAGCTCGTTGAAGCCTTCCCCCTGCCTTCACTGCCCACCTTGCCGATGGGGTGGGACGACAACTTCCTGCGCCGCGTCATGGTGGCCTATCTGACCAGTTGCATCTACGACCGTAGCGATTATTGGCGCGCCACCTGCCAGGCTGTTTACCGCATGAAGGTTGATCATCTCCTCCCTCGCTTGACGATACTCTGGAAGGAGCGGGAGGCGGCCAACGAGCAAGCGCGGATTGTTCAAACGGAGGAAAAGTATCGAGCGCTTCAACGACAGCACCGGAGCAAGGATGCCGACAACGAGGACGACGCCAACCGTTCAGCTGCCGAGAAAGTGAAGATTCTGCGGAACGGCATTATTGCCCGGAATCGGATCGGCTGGCTGACGAATCAGACTCAACACGTCACCAACTTGCTGCGGCATACCGAAGGGTCATTTCACCTGGCGAGGAAGTTCTTCGACCTCAATCCAGAACTGACGCCCGGCCATCTACTCAAAGTGATGGACGCAGCCGCCCAACACATCGCCGAGCATCCGTTGGAGGACGGGGAATACGATCCGCACTACAACATCCGCAAGGGAGCCCACTTAACCTCTTTGCTGAAGACGCTGAACACGGTGCTGACATCATTAGAGATGGCCAACAACTTCCCGGCCTTCAACGAACTGCCCGCTGAGGATGCCGCCAAAGATGCGGTCGATTCTTGATGATTAGCGGGCGACTTTAGCAGAATTGAGTCAGTTTCAGGTTCCTCCCTCAGGCCAACCCGTCAATTACTCCACTCCGCTTGCCCCAGGATACCACGGCGGCAGCACGGTAATGGGCTCTTCAAACACCTTCATCATGTCAGCAGGGACGTGCCTCTTGCTAACGATCACCATGTAGACGTGCTCGTCGAACCAGTCGTCGTAGAGGGTCCACGTTCCTTTGTCGCCCTTATCAGCACCCCAGCTGTTCTCCACCAGCCATTTGACCGGCTTGTCGTCCACCACATCCACCCCCATGAACACCATCGCGTGATTTGAGCCGCCGTCGCGATAGCGGATGCGTTGGGCGCGTTCGAGCCGTAGGTTGATGCCAAACAGCGGCCCGTAGTCGAACAGGTTCATCGCCATGATACCGAGCTTGCTGCTCTGGTCCTTGCCCACATCGGCGGCAAACCATACAGGTTCATTAGCCATGATGGACTTCATCGCGATCCGCTTCAATGCGCCGAGCTCAACGTTCACGAAATCCACGTCCGGTTTCTCCGCGAGGTTGCGCGAGCGTTTGAAGGCGTAGTGTTTCATTCTGGGATTCAAAGGGTCATAATAGAGGCTGACATAGTCCTCCAACGAAGCGCCGACGATTTCGCGATAAAAGCTCTGTGGCGTGTATTTCTTCGCGGGCGTCAGATCAACGTCGAGCGCGGGCTTCTCCGACTTCGCATCGGCATCAGCTTTCTTCGCGTCGGCCTTGTCGTTGTCCTTGTCTTTCTTGGGAGCACGCCAGGTGAACTCCAACGGTGGCTCGCCCAATGTCTGCGCGAGGATGCGGTAAACCTCCGTCATCGCCTGCTGTTTGTAAGCGCGCAGGGCTTTTGCTTCAGCGCCAGCGCGGTGCATCTGGTGCATCTTCGCGGCATCGACGTGCAGCTTGCGCTCAAGAATCTTGTTCAGCGTGCCGGTGCTCTCGCTGGTGGCGGTGGTGGGCATGGCTTCCTTCGGCACCACGCCATATTTGCTGACGAGGGCAACCACATACTGCCACCAACCGCCATCATCCAGCGTCCACTTGTGCACCGCCTCCCATTCGCGGTCGAGCGGGTCGGTGTCGCGCAGCTCGATCATGTATTCGAGGTAGAGGTTGGACTTTTCCAGCTTGTCCCAGAACTGGAGATAACTCTGCGAAAACTCGAAGCCATCGAGGCCGTTCTTCGCGATGATGGCCGGGCGCAGCGTGTTGAGACCCGCAAAGAGCCAGCAACGCCCTGACTGATGCTGGTCGGTCACGCCCTTGAAACGGATGCGATGACTGAAGTGCTTGTCGTGCGCCGCCACCACACTGCGGTTCAGCACCAGCGAGTCGATGGGATTGGCCGCCAACGCGTTGATGCGGACCTCATCGCGTTGGTAGGACTGCCGGAGGCGTGCGAGGATTTCCGGCGTGAGTCCACCGTCGGCACCAGAGGCAGCAGGAAGCAACGACGTAACAGCGAGGAGCAGGAGTAATGGGCGGATCATGACGTGCGCGGAGCTAACCCATGGAGCCTCGGAAAATCAAGGGGCATGGCTGAGGACATAGTAGCCTGATCGTGCTAAACAGATTGTAGGAGCGGTGTCGTCGTTGGATCACTCTCCGCACGATGTCTGCTCCTTGGCCTTTCATCCGCTTCCTCCACCCCTTGACAGTGTGGTATAATGGCCGTTGAACGATAAGCCAGCGGGGGTGACGGTTGAAGCTCAAGCCAGCCGCTCTGCCGTCGGCCAACCACCAACTACAAGCAACTATGAAGCACGACGACGACAACCAAACTGCTGAAAAAGGCCATAAAACGCCCTTCCAACCGTTCGAAAGCCATCAATCCGCACCTCCCGTTTGGAGGAATGTTAAATCTATAACATTCTGCGCTGTAACAACTTACAAAAACACGCTTTCCCGTTAAGGAGAAAAACCGCCAGCAACGACACCCCCAACTTTTTAACCCCGCAACCGCTTCAGCCACCATCCAGATGAAATAACCAGCCAGTTTACTTGGATGCCTTCAGCGGCCTAGCCCCATCAGCCTTCCCGGCCTTGATCTTCGCCCACCTGGCCTGTTGAGCCGCAGCCATCTTCGCTTTCGTCGCAGCACTAAAGGTTCGCCGGCCTCCTCGTTTGGCGGTGGAAACAACAGGCACTGCAACTTCGCCACCGACCACCTTGGCGATTTCAGCGAGTCGGGTTTCAATCCTCGCCTGCTCATTCCGAAGGGCAGCTTTCAACTTCAGGTATTGCTTGAGGTCATTCATGTTGTCGGTGAGCCAAGCAGGCAGGAGTGCCGATTACAAGAAGTTGGTGGTCGCTGATGGTTTGACTGCCGCACTACCGCAGCCAGCCAGAATTCTCTACCTCTCAATTACTCGATAGAAGCGACGGGGAAGGTTGGCGCTGCCAGTGTCGTCCACTTGGACTTGTCCGTTGCTGATGGTGAAAGCGTTCGTGAGTGTGACCCAGTTCACGAAATCGGGTGAGACCTCGACGACGATGTTGGTGGCGTCGCCCGCCGTTAGCAGCCCCCCGTCGTGGTCGCCAAAAAGCAGGCGAAATCCACCGTCTCCGAGCCTCACCGGGGCATTTACGAACGACTGGCGCACGATTACTCGAAGCGTCGCGTTGGAGCTCAGAACGCCGCCAAAGGTGTTGGATATGGCCACCGAGTATTGAGCGGAATCCACTCGTCGAAGATTCATCAGTTGCAACTGAGCATTCGTTTCGCCCGCCAGCACTATTGAGTTCTTCTTCCATTGATAGAGCATGGGAGTGGCTCCGTTGACAACGACGGTGAAAGTAGCATTGCTACCGGATGGATGTATCAGGCCGGTCGGCTGTGTTGTGATGCTGGGGGGGGCGAGTTGTAGGGGGTCAACGAGCGCGAGGGTGTGGTGATTTCCTGCCGCTAATCTTAAAATCTTGCCTTGGATGACAGCAGGAACTGCCGCCTGTCCCTCCCGGTCGTCTCCCCAAGCCATCACTGTTCCGTCCACTCTAAGGGCCAAATTGTAATACCCACCCGCAGCGATTGCGACCACTCCACTCAAACCAGACGGCACAGAACCTTGCCCAAACTGATCGGCTCCCCACGCGACCACCGTCCCATCTGCTTTGAGGGCGACGCTGTGGTTTTCCCCTGCGGCAATTGCCACAACCCCGCTTAAACCGGCCGGAACAGTGGATTCTCCAGCGCCATTGTAACCCCAGGCAACCACTGTCCCATTGGTCTTCAGGGCCAAGTTGTGCGCGCCTCGCGCGGCAATCGCCACCACCCCGCTTTGGGCTGCTGCCGGGACTGAGCCTTGGGAATAAAAGTTGTGCCCCCAGGCAAATGCCGAACCGTCTCCCTTCAAGACCAAAGAATGAGCTTCGCCCGCAGCAACCGCGATGACCCCAGTCTGGGCTGCTGCCGGAACTGTCGCTTGTCCTCGATTATTCCTTCCCCAAGCCACCAACGTCCCATCGCGCTTGAGTGCCAAGCTGTGATCTACACCCGCAGCGATAGCCGTGACCCCTGATTGGGCAACGACCGGCACCGTGCTTTCTCCATAGGTGTTCTGACCCCACGCCAGCAAATTTCCGTCGTTTCGAAGCGCGAGAGTGTGTGCCGAACCTCCCGCCACCGCCACCACTCCAACCAAGTTTTCTGGCACATCTCTCTGGCCGGCATTGTTCGCTCCCCAAGCCACCAACTTGCTACCCTGCGCTGGGCCGACAGCGAGGACCGCGATCGACACGGAAATAACCCCACGACTATCGCTGGCCACGACGGTGTAGCTGCCCGCGTTTGTCAGTTGAACGCTGACCAGCGCAAGGTTCGAAGTCGTCACGCCGGGAAGAATTGTTGCGTCCTTGAACCATTGGTAGGTCAGTGGCGTCAGGCCATAAGCTGCAACGCTGAAAAGGACGTTCGTGCCGACACTGGCCGTTTGGTTGGTCAGTCCGGAGGTTATCACTGGAGGTTGTAGCCCGGTCTTGGGCATCTTGAAAATACGCCCAGCTCCCGGTCCTCCACTCCTGTCCGAGTAGTAGAGAAATGTTTCATCCACGGCGAGGCCGACACCACCGGCTGGTTCGGTGAGAATGAAGGTAGGAGCCCCACCGCTTAACGGCAGCGACTTGATCGCGCCATTTTCGGTGAAAAACAGGGAAATGCCATCAGACACATGACCGGCAGCCGTGGTGCTGCTCACCAACGTGGTCACCACTCCGCCACTCTTCGCCACCATTTTGATTGAACCATCAATGTTGAAGAACACGCGATCAGCATCAATGAAGATGCCGCCTTCGGTTGCATTGCCAGTAATCAGCGGCGTCACTGTGCTGTTGGCGATGTTGTAACGCAGCACGTTTTGAGAATAGTATTCGATGAAGTAGACGTTGGTGCTGTCAATCGCGCTGCCGCGAACCCAATACCCATTGAGCAATTGGTTTGGACTACCGCCATTGGTGGACATGCTGCGGAGGTTGGAAAACCCGCTCCCGTAATAGATGTTGCCACCCGAAACCCCGATGAATGAACCGCCATTCTCGCTGGTTAGTGTGGTTCTAGTTCCACCGCCGGAGGCCAAGGCACGGAAAATCGCGTGACTTTCATAGCCTCCGTATTCGCCGAAAATGTTCCCGTCATTGATCACAAATCGCGCGACGCCACGGGCCGCGCCAGCATCATTGAGCACGGCCCCGCTGACGACGGTGGTGATAGTCCCGCCATCCTTCGACACCCGTTTGATGATGCCATCCGAAGCAGTGTTGTCGCTGAAGTAAACGTCATTGCCATCCAGAGCCATTCCGCCCGGCACGTTCAAGCCGCTGGCAATGGCAACTGGAAGCGCGCCGCTGCCTCCCAAGTCGTTGTCGACAATCGTGAGCGACGCAGATGCCAGCGTGCCCAACGCCGCCCCGCCCATTGGGCTTGAAAGCGTGAGCGTTACCGTCTCGTTCCCCTCGACCAAATCATCCTCGATGATTATCACATTGAAGGTCTTGGTTGTGGTGTCTCCGTCCGCCCACGAAAGAATCCCGTTGGTCGCTGAATAATCCGCTCCGGCAGTGGCCGTCCCGTTGGCCGTGGTGTAGCTGACACCCACTGCGCCCGCACTGCCACCTGTGCGGACGACACTGATGCCGGCGGTTCCTGAACCTTCATTCCCTGAAAAGACAGGGCTGCTGAATTGTAGTGTGCCGGGCTGTGGTGTGGCCACGCCGTTTACAACTGTCACACTTTTGGAAGCGATGCGGGTTATCCCACCGGCGGTGTAGCTGGCGGTGACAGTTATCACTGTGTCGCTTGCCACTTCTCCCGCGCTGAGAAGTCCGAAACTTGAGATGCTCGTCGCTGTTGAGTCCTCACTCCAGGTCGGATTCGCTGTTTGCGTTGAACCATCGCTGAATGTTGCCGTGGCTGAGTATTGAGCCGTGCTGTTTTTGTTCAGTGAGCTCGGTCCGGCAATGCTCAGGCTCGTGAGGGTGGGCGAAGCCGCCGAATTCACAATTGTGACTTGCTGGCTTCCAGAACGCGTGACGCCGCCCACCGTTGCGGTGGCGGAGACGGTGACGACGGTGTCGGCACTGACCTCGCCCGCACTCAGCAGGCCGGATGACAAGCCGATGCTTGCCCCCGTTCCGCTGACGCTCCAGGTGGCGGATGCGGACTGCGACGTGCCGTCGCTGAAAATGGCCGTGGCCGTGAATTGCCCCGAGCTGCTTTCATTGATCGCCGTCGGCCCGCTGACGGCGACGTAGCTGAACGTGGGGGCGACATCCACAATGGTCACCATTTTGTTGGCTGTCTGGCCGCCGAAAGTCGCCGTGATGTTTGTTGCCACATCTGCGATAACGTAGTCGGTGCGGAGTTCCCCATTGCTCAACAGTGTTCCAAAGCTGGTGTGAAGCTGCCAAGTGGGATTGACCAAGTTCGTCGAGCCATCGCTGTAAATGGCCGTGGCCGTGTAGTAAGTGCCAAAGGTGCCTTCCGCGACTGCGCTGGGACCGTTGATGGCGAGCGAGACCAACGTGACAGGAGGTGGCACGGACACTTGCACGCTCACATCGTCAATTTTGAAACTCGTCAGGGTGTTCCCGTCCGTGGAGGCGAGAAAATGCACGCGGATGGTTTGTCCTTTGTAGGGGAGCAGGTCGAAAGACTGGTTCCGGTAGTAGGGATTGCCCGCACCAGGCTCCTTGTGGACGTTCGATTTTGTGTCCACAGTAGCCAGAAATGAGCCGGACGCGCTCTGGATGGTCACGTTCAGCACGTCGAAGGGCGTGGAACCTGTTTCAGCCGACACGATGTTATACCAGTAACTCAACGTCGCTGCCGTGGCATTGGCCGGGATGCTGATAGTCTGATACATGGTGTCGGCCACATTGTTCAGTTCGCCCATCACCGCATACTTTGCTCCGGTGTGGGGATACGTCCCGAAAACGCCCGGCCCCGACATGGTCCACCCCGTTGCGCCATTTTCAAAGCCGCCGTTGCTGCTCAACTCTTGTGATTGTGAACCTCCACCAGAGCCGACATCCACGATGGTCACGCTGGCACTCGTGCTCTTGGTGACGCCGCCGGTGGTGTAGCTTGCGGTGACAGTCACCGCCGAGTTTGCCCCGACGCTGCTGGCGGTCAGGTAGCCGGATGACGGATTGATGCTCGCCCCGCTCCCGGTCAGACCCCAAACCACCGGCGTAACTGAGGGTTGCTGCGAGCCATTGCTGAACAGGGCAGTGGCGCTGAACTGGCCATTGCCGTTCTCCGTCACTGTGGCCGGGCCTTGAATGGAAAGAGCTGTCAATTCCGCTGCTCCCGACACCACGTAAAACGTGTAAGGATCGGAGGCAACACCGCTATCCACCACGCTCACCGACCAAGAGCGGGGGGTGAGTCCTACTGAAATGCTGGCACTCAACTGAGTCGCAGTCGCCGACAATGGCGCGGCATCGGGATACGTGAAATTGTCATCCAAGCGGGTGTAGCGGAGCTTTGAATCGCTTGTGAATCCGGTGCCCGCGATTGTAATCGGCGTGAAAACCGAAGACGGCGCAGCGGTCAGAATGCGAGGAGAAACGCTTGCAATTGTTGGCCGCGCAGGACCGGCTGGGGCGGAGGAAGTCGTGATGCTTACGTTGTCAATCTGGGCAAAGGCGTTGACTAACCCGATTCCTGGATTCACAAGCTGAAATGAAAGAGTGCATACCTTACCCTTCGCCCCGTCTGGCACGGCTCTGGAATGTCTAGCCCAGTTTACGACTATTTGGGCCGCGTCAATATCTGCGAGTAAGTAGTCCGAAGCGCCATCATTTAGGAGCACCTTTAAGCGATCATTTGCGCCCGCATTAGAAACACGGTAATCGAATTTGAGGTCCGATGAATTGGGTGGAAGATAAAATGGATTGTGGGTGCGCTTGCTGCTAAATTGAGTCAGTCTAAGAAAGTTGCCTTCCGAATTTACGAATCCATCACCGCCACCTCCATGCTGCTCCCAGCCCGGGAGAGAAGAAACAGCGGCGTAGTTTCCGGCGCTAAGATTGACGAAGTCGAATGACCCGTTGAAGAGAACTGGGACGCGCTCCGCAGCGCGGCGGTTGTTCGTCTCGGAAAAATCACTGTGGCCGTTTGCAACTCGGCTGTAGGAGTAGCCCGTGCCAGCACGCGGACCCATCGTTGCTGAAGAATACCAACTGCCATCAGCCGGAATAGTGACGCCAACACCGTCGGAAGTCGCTGCCTGAGCAATCGTGCCATGATACCAGGCATGAACCTTGACATGTTCAAGGCTGCTGGGGTCAGGGCCGTCATGAGGAAGCGAATCAGAAGATGACAGAGTTGATTCACTCAACTCTCGCTGAAATGAAACACCGTTGACCCCAACGCCTGAGAAATCTAGGGCAGGTTCGTAACCATCTGGATCTCGGCGGTAATAATTGTCGGAGAACTTCACGTTTTGATAAGTATCAAGAGTGCTCGTGCCTAGACTGTATCCAATGTCACTCATCGGCCCTGCCGGATGCGGATCGAGCGTGGTAACATGATCCACCTTCAGCTCCGGAAACCACCAGCCAATCCGGTTACAAACGCGAGAATTGAGAACGGCTCCGCGACTGTGGCCGATGAAATGCAGGTTGTGCGAGGCGGAGAGGAACGAACTCGAACTGAGGGCGTTAAGCTGAGAAGGCGGAGTCTGTAGCGCAGCAAAAAGGGAGTCGGCTGCCGCCTCCAACCAGCCGTTCTCCTTCTTGTCCGACTCTGTGGCCCAGTCGAAAATCAGGACAACATGCTGATCCGCTCTGTCGGTATTCGTGCGGTTCGGGATATTGGCTGCCTTCCAACGCCCATTGCCGGTGTCATGGACATAGACTGAGCCGTAAGAAGTGAGCCTGTTCGTCGAGCTGTCAGCCCGATCCAAAATGGCGTCCGCCATTGTGTAGGTCCACTCTGGAGCCGAGAAGAATGGGCTAAATCCGTGCGTGATGATGGTCACTTCCGCACTCCTCGTGGTGGATGCGCCGCAAAGTAGCAGCCCGAAGAGGCACAGAAAAGAACGCACGTTCATCATCAAGAACCGTGCTTACGGATTCGGCGCGACCAGATTCGCCGACGAGTTGGTGCCGGTGCCTCTTCCTTCGCCCCCTGCCGAGAACAGAAGGCAAATCAGGCAGTATTCCGCTTCCCGGAAGCAGTTGGAGTGCATCAACGGAGTGCTAACAGAAACGGCGGTTGCACGGAAGCGGTATTTGGTGGTGATTTTGTTAGCCCCTCAACCCAGTTCTCCACAAGGATACCGTCCCGCCCCTCCCTCAAAATCCTTACATTTCCTGGGATAATCTTCTGAGGAATTCGTAGCTGCCAGTGTTGGTTGCCGGCGAAATTCTCAAGGCCCCTGCCCGTTCAACGACGGCGGGGGTCTTTTCAACAACAACCATCGTTCCCAAGGACATGTTCAAATGTCCCCACAAGCCGGAGAATTGTTGCTTCAGGAAGTCGCCCCAAGAATCAGGTCTGCCGTTCCCTACCCCGTGCGCACCGTTGGCTGCGAGGACCATGAGGAAATCGTCTAGGACTGCATTTACATTGCGGTCAAGCTCTACGACAACGCGGAGAAGGCTGGGAAGCAGATTACGCCTGGAGTAGTGTTGTCAATCCAAGGTTCCTTCCGCCACGCCAACGCGCTGGAGTCCGGCGCAAACGTAGCGGCCCGTCCACCACTCAGGAGGCAGCGGGACGCTCCACCAAGCTCTTACGCCAATCGCCGGTGAAGCCGAAGGTGGGTGCTGGTTGAGGCTCGGATAACCAGAACTTGGTGAACGCGGCTACATTGGGAGCACAGAACCAGTGGGCCGAGCCATCCTCATCAACCGCCCACCAACGAGCACCCTTCGGGGCCTGGGACCAGTCAACTTTCATAGTTTGAAGCCTGTCACGTTCGGGGAAAGACCGCGAACAGATTCAGTTTCTCCAGGCAAGGTTGGTCAACACCAGTCGTCAGCCATCCCGGCTACTCTGGAAACACGTCCCGCATCCTCATCTTCAAACGGTTCAGGATGTCCCCGATCTTTCGAAGCGTGGCACTCTGCTCACTGGTTTCCAGCCGGAACAGCGTTGAGGCGGAGATGCCGAGCTTCTTGGCAAACACCGCGTAGCTTTGTTCGCCGCGTTGTTGCCGCAGGAACCGGCCAAACTGCTTGTCGAGGGACTTGCCCACGTCCGGCAGTTTCGCTGAACGGCCATTCCGCTTGTGGAATGTTTTGCTTGTCTTGTTCCGGCGGCGGAATAGCCTGCGGGCATGGATACCCCGGCACACTCCGGCCACTCCATCGGTTCAGGAGCGGCCACTTCGGATCGTTTCCACGACGGTCCAACGAACTATTTTGTCGCTGACGGGGATTCCACGGCCGGCCCCTACACGGCTGCTGAACTGAGGGCTCGGCTGGCCAACGGCGCTCTTACGCCCGAAAATCACGTATGCCTACCGGGGTGGGGGGCGTGGAAGAAAATTGGCGACTTATCCGAACTTTCCGGCTGGGACTCTGCCTTGGTGGCCTCCGTGAAGCCCCCGGCACTGCCACCGGCTGCCGCCTCCTCAACCGCTCAAAACACAACGGCAGCCAAGGTGTTGCTCGGTGTTGGCTTGAGTGTGTTCATAGCCCTAGCACTAGGCAACGTCTCGGGGGATGCCTTTGTCATCTTAGTTGCGATGGTGTTCATCTTTGCCGGGATCTTCGGCCTGGGTCAGGCTGGGTTACGGCTGATCGACAAGGCCCGACCCGGGACAACCAAGCAACTACGCCTGAAGCTGAAGCAAATGGTCGGCGCTCCGAATCCCGAGCCAAGGTGCAACCCGTCAAGTCCATCTGCGACGCCCCGAATGTGGTTACGCCACAAGGATGATACCCAGAGCGATTACTCGGTCGAGGAACTGCGCCTCAAGCTCGCCAGGGGAGCCGTGTCCGCCTCGGATTACGTTTGGCAGGAAGGTTGGTTGGGGTGGCGGAAAATCGCTGATGTGGATTCACTAAAGCCCTCAGCCTCTCAAGGAGCGTCACCGCCGAGGCTGCCACTCGACACCTGTTCTGGGGCAACTGGGTCGATGGCCGCAAAGTGTCGATCCTGGTTACGGGAGGCAGACCAAATGCGAGGCGGGATGGCGGGTCCGCTGGCAGCAATTTGGCAAACGCGGTTTCGGCCATTGTTACTCGCCAAACCCATGAGAACTGGGCTGGCCGCCGTTGGCATCCTTGTGC
Source organism: uncultured Verrucomicrobiota bacterium (assembly GCA_903863315.1). Lineage (GTDB taxonomy): Bacteria > Verrucomicrobiota > Verrucomicrobiia > Limisphaerales > SXTU01 > SXTU01. The sequence goes on from CAIPBN010000264.1 coordinate 15,393, forward strand.
TGCTCTGCCTGGCGTTACCACCTGCATGCGAGCAGTTCCGGCAGGCGGCTCAGGCGCGTGACCCGGTAATGGCTCAACGAACTGCCGAAGCTTGGCGGACATTCTCGGCCATCGAGCTTGAGACATCCCAAACCGGCGATGCTCGTAGGCGGCTGATCCTCCTTTCGCAGCTGGAACTCAATGATGTTGACCCGTTGCTTATGCAACACATCCGACAAACCGGTGAAGCCGCGAAGGTCGTTGCCGAACTTTCGGTGCGATTTGAAGGCGAGAAATTGAAGTATCGAGCCGAGTCAAGGAAGGCAACGGAACTAATGGGAATGCTGGGAGGTGTTGTCGGACTACTCGGAAGTGGTCGGGGAAGTAGCTCTGACACCATTCAGCGCAACATGGCCCTTGGCCAGCAGGTAGGCGATCTCGGTGCCCGAGTAGGAGGAGTGTTCGATGATCTTCAATTTGATGGTCGGCTACAGGTCAAGTTCGGGCATGAAATCGCCGCCGCTCAAAGTGAGGCCGCCAGATTGGAACACGATCGGAAGGACTTGGCAGAGCGGTTAGCCCAGAAATACCGTCGCCCCTTCTTGCTACTATGAACGGAGCGGGTATCCACTGTCAGAGATGATCAACCGAGCGCGTCCGCGACAATTGGCACAGCCAATTCTGAATTGTATGGCGGGGCGGGCCAAGCGAGCCGGGATTGCGCTTTTGGGGCTGACTTCCTTGTTGTGGCTAACCATCTCCTGCACTACCACCAAACACCGACACCACGCGCAGCCTACTCCAGCCCGTCTGCTCACCCCGTTGGAATTCACCACGTTCACCGTCCACACCAACCTCACCAAGGAGGCCGCTGCAACGCTGATGCGCGAGAAGGTGAAGGTGGGCAGCGATGATGTTGACGCCTACAACTTCCTCGCGCTCCCGGCTAGCCCATCAACGAACAGCAATCCGGCCCAGCCTCCCGGTCTGCCTGTTGTTGGAAAACGCATCCGCGTCGAAACGGTGGAACAGTATCTCGCCGCGTTGAAACAGGGTGCCGCTCCGTTCAGCAACTTCGATCTGAGCATGAACACCCACTTCTACTCCACGGCCGCCAGCTTGCTGTTTGTCGCCGGCGCAGCGGAGTCCCGCCGTTCATTCTTGCCCGCCAAACTGCTCACCCAACTCCCGGTCAGCGTGCTTGAGTTCAACGAATCCGATCAGCGCGGGGATTCGGAGCGGGCAGCGAGGAATGAGCCGACCCTCGACGACTACCGGCTCAAGGGCAAGCTGTCGCGCTTTCAGTCCACCGCCACGTCGTTGACGTTTGAATCATCCGACCGGCGCTACCTCATCACCGAACTGGCCCGGGGCGACTACAACCACGATGGGTTTGAGGATTCGCTGATCCTGGTTTACTGGCACCATCAGGATGGGAGCGGGTTTTGGGTCGAGATTCAGCTCGTGCAACGCCCTGCCACCGGACCGCTTATCGTCACCCTGTTCCTCTTGCCGTAGCCCCTCCCCCGGCTGATGACAGGCTGGTTTCAGTGGTATGATTAACTGAAACCAAACCTGGCTGGCCATTTAACGGTCGGCCCCTCCCCCCAACCCCGAAGCCGCCTCGCTCGTCCGTTCCTCCTTCCCTTGACCGGGAGGGGGGAGCGGGCGGGTGGGGCGGCTTCATTTCACCCCAACCCTATGGCGTTAACTATCGAAGCCAACTACAGCAAGAAAGTCGGTTTGCCCGGCTACAGCTCCCATCAGTTCAGCCTGTCGCTGAAAGCCGAGATCACCGACCTCAACCAAGTGCCCGCTGAAGCCGCCCGCCTGTATCGTCTGTTGCAGGACGGCGTTGACTCCAGCATCAAGGAAATCGGCTGGCTGCCTGAAGCCAAACCGACCAACGGCAACGGTCACAGCAATGGAAACGGTCACTCCAACGGCCACTCGCGTAACGGCAATGGTAACGGTGCCCCGCAGCCCAACGGCCACTGCGACCAATGGAACTGCACGGCTAAACAGCAGGAACTGATCATCAGGATCGTGGACGACAACCGGCTCGACAAAGCCGAGGTCGAACGGCTTGCCCAGGACCGCTTCGGCAAGGGCGTGAAACAGCTCAACAAGCTCGATGCCTCCGGGTTCATCGAGGAGCTGTTCGAGCGGTATCCCCGCCCGCGCACCAACGGCAACGGCCAGGGCAACGGCTACCAACGCCAGAACGCTCCCGCCCGATGATCGCCACGGTTGAACCCATCGCCACCGCCAAGCCCAAGTCCATCGCGGAACTGCGCCAGACGGTCAGCGCGTCCCGACTCAACACCTGGCTGTCCTGCCGGTTGAAGTTCTACTTCCACTACGTGCGGGGCATCCGCAAGCCCAAGACGGCGGCGTTGCATGTCGGCACCAGCGTCCACGGCATCCTGAAGCTCTGGAACAAGGCCCGTTGGCGGCGGCAGCCGTTCACCGTGGAGATGGCCCGGGAACAGTTCGACACGCTCTGGCAGACCGACCAGGCCCAGGAAAAGGTCAGGTGGGAGCAGGGCGAGGAGGCGGATGAGAAGCAGACCGCCTGGTCGTTGCTCGACCTCTACCTCAAGCGGTCACCGATTCCGCCCAACGAAATGCCCGAAGGCGTGGAGGTCAGTGTTGAGGCCGATCTCAGCAAGCACGGTTTGCCCAAGCTCATCGGCATCATTGATTTGATCAGAGCTGGTGGGCGCATCGTGGACTTCAAGACCGTCGGCCAGACGCCCAAAGAGGAGAAGGCCATCCACACCAACGAGGTCCAGCTCACCGGCTACGCGCTCCTCTACCGCGCCAACACCGGCAAGGTGGAAGGTGGCCGCGATCTGCATCAACTGGTCAAAACCAAGACCCCCAAGCTCATCGTCACCCAGCAGGGGCCAATGACCCAGCCCCAGCAGACGAGGCTCTTCCGCCAGATGGAAAGCTACGTGGCCGGACTGGACCGGCAGGACTTCGTGCCCTCCCCGGGCATGCAGTGCTCGATGTGCAGTTTCATCAACGAATGCAAACGGTGGTCATAAGCCACGCAGCATAGCCACAGAGAGGCTCAGAAGGCACCGGGGGCGATCCTCCTTGTGCTTCTTTGAGTCTCTTGTGGCCCAACCCCAACAACCCAACCAGAGCGCCAGGTGCCTTCATCGGTGCCTGGCGCTCGCCCATTTCAACCATGAACTCCAACACCCCTTACACCCGCCAACAATGGGACGCGCTCACCGAGGAAGAACAGCAGGCGGTGGATGCCGTCAGTCTTTACCTGCACGGAATACCCTTGCAGCGTGGTGAACAACTCACCGATTCAGGCATCTCTGCTGCATTAAGGCTGCTCCAACCCACCGATGAAGCCTACATCCCCGACGACGAGAGCGATGGCGACCTCACCCACGCGATCCAGAAGAAGTTCCACGCCGTTTATCACGCCGGCATCACGCTCGCAGAAACCAGCCTGAACCGGCAGGGCAAGAAACCAGCACAGGACTTCAACTTCCTGCTCGTGGTGGAAACCGACATCCACGACACCACGCACGTCGTCGTGGTCGATTGGGACTCTCCATCTCGTTACCTGCACGAGTGGAGCGACGCGATGGACTTTCAGTTCGCTGACCTCAAGGCCATGGCGACCAAAGTGCTGGCTGTCCGCAACACGCTGGTCAACGAGGTGGTCAATCCGCAGCCCATCCTCGTTGTGTTCGAGTGCGGCATCTTCAAGGAGGCCCACGACATCCCGCGTGGCTTCGAGGTTCACTGCCTCGACTACGACGTGGAGCACTTGCCACCAGAGAAGCTCGAAATCAGCCCCATCGACGGCGAGGCATGCACCATCACCAAGTTCACCTCATGAACCAGCTCATCACCGAACTGCTGGCACAACTGCGGCCAGCCTTGAACAGCGTCAGCCGAGCCGAACAACTACTCACCGAATACTGGGCAGACAAAATCGCGCTGCTGTGGTCAACGAAGGACGTTCACCGCGCTGCCAATGAAGCCAAAACGGTGCTGACTGAACAGCAGGCTCGCACCATCCTCCGCAGCCTCCGCGACAACTACCACGCTCAATACGGACTCGAATGGCGGGACGTGAGCGAAGCCGTTCAGGAAACCGGACTCGGGCGGGACATCAACAAGCGGGAGCTACACCGCTTCATCCATCGCGACGTGCTGGTCATTGACCCGCCGCTGCAACTGAAAGGCCGCTCGTGAACCCGCCCCACGAGTTCAAGGTCGTCTGTGTGCGCGAGTGCATGGCCCAGTTGCATCCGCTCGACACCCCGCAACAGGCCACTGATTACTGGCACGCGAACATCCCGTGTGCGCCGTGGTTTGACCCGTGCAAGGAAGCGCTGGTCGTGCTGGTGCTCAACACCCGCCGCCGCATTCTGGGCCACAACCTCGTCGCCTTGGGCACGCTGGATTCAGTCAACGTCCACGCTCGCGAGGTCTTCAAACCGGCCATCGCGATTTCGGCCCATGCGCTGATTCTGATGCACAACCATCCATCAGGAGATTCCAGTCCCAGTGACGCGGACATCAAAGTGACCCGCGACCTCATCCGGGCCGGGCAATTGCTCAAAATCGAACTGCTCGACCACGTCATCATCGGCGAGAAGACCACCAGCCTGAAATCGCTCGGCTACTTCAGCTAAACCACAACCCCAACCACCAAACCCAGAGACGGGCCGGAGAGTTCACGCTCTTCGGCCCGTTTCGTTTCAACCCACAGAAAGAAATCCCCATGACAGCAACGATGGAAGAATGCAAATCCACCAGCCTCTACTACCGCGAAGGCTCCAGTGACAAGGAATACCACGTCCGGATCGAAGCGAAGGACAACGGCTTCGTCGTCAACATCGCCTTTGGTCGCCGAGGCTCAACCCTTAGCACCGGCACGAAGACGTCCGCCCCGGTCTATTACGACGCGGCGCTGATGATTTTCGACAAGCTGGTGCGGGAGAAGAAAGCGAAGGGCTACACGGAGGGCGAGAACGGCACGCCCTATCAGCACACCGACAAGGAAGTCTCCGGTCTGGTGCCGCAGTTGCTCAACGGCATCGACGAAGTTGAAGTCGCGCGCCTCACCAGCAATCCGAGCTGGGGCATGCAGGAGAAGAAGGACGGCCGGCGACTGGTGCTGCGCAGCGAGCCTGGCTCCGTCACTGGCATCAACAAGAAAGGTCTCATCGTCGCCGTCCCTGAAACCATCGCGCGCTCCGCCGTGGAACTCCCCGGCTACTTCGTCATTGACGGCGAATCCATCGGCGACTACCTGCACGCCTTCGACCTGTTGTTCCTCAACGGCGAAGACCTCCGGCCCAAGCCCTACCGCCAGCGTTACATCGCGCTGCTGAACCTGCTCGCCGGTGGCCTGCCCAAGCACATCAAGATCGTGTCCCTGTGGACTGACTCGATGGACAAGGCCTCGTGGCTGCACACGCTCAAGCAGCAGAAGGCCGAGGGCATCGTGTTCAAGTTGATGAACGCACCCTACACCGCTGGCCGGCCCAACTCCGGCGGCAGCCAGTTGAAGCACAAGTTCGTCGCCACGCTCAGTGCCGTCGTCGCGAAGGTGAACCAGCAACGGAGCGTCGGCTTGCGCCTGCTCGACCAGGAAGGCTGGCAGCCCATCGGCAACGTCACCATCCCGCCGAACCACAAGGTTCCGATGGTGGGTGCCGTGGTTGAAGTCCGTTACCTCTATGCCGTGCCGGATGGCTCGCTGTATCAGCCGGTTTACCTCGGCGAGCGCAGCGATGTCGATGCTACGGAATGCGTCGTCTCGCAGTTGAAGTTCAAGGCGACCGAGGAGGATGACCAGTGAGCGAAGCAACCCCGCTGATCAACCGTTCCAAGGTGCGTCAGTTCGCCCTCACGATGGCGGCCAATCGCGCCCACAAGTTCAATCGGGTGGGCGGCGAATTCTTTGTGCGCTGCGAAGTGCAGTTGAAGAACTTCATCCGCGACCAGGTTCACCGCCATCCCTCCGTCGGCAAGACCATCAAGTGAAAGCGAAACTTGTGCTGGAGCGGTATAGAGCTCTGCTCGCCTTCATCGACCAGCGTGCGGGTGACGAAAATGAAGATGCCTTCGGCTCGCTGTTGCGCATCGCCGAACAAGCCCGGCGTGACCAGAAATGGCTTCGTCGGCAGGCTCGCAAAACCAAAGGAACGCGCTGAGGAAGCGTTTCAGTAATCCCCGGAGTGTCGCCAATTGGAGACATTCCATCCCCCAAACCCCACACAACACCGGCCGGTCCTGTTTTCCTCAGACAGGGCTGGCCGGCTTTCTCACACCTAATGAAAATGAATCCCACCATCGAACTCCCCGCCGCAGAACTCAAAACCGCCCTCACGGGCCTGGGCAAAGTCATCAGCAAACGCACCACACTCCCGGTGCTCGAACATCTCCGCGTCACCCGCACCGGCAACGGCGTCGTGCTGTTGCAGGCCACCGACCTCGACACCTTCGTCCGGTATGAGGCTGAAAAGCTTGGAGGCAGCGAGCCCTGTGAGTTCCTCGTGCCCTTTGAACCGCTCAACAAGCTGGTCAAGGGTGGCAAGGAACCCGTGCAAATCATCATGGAGCCCAAGAACAAGGTCCGGCTCAAAACCTACGTCGGCAGCAGCCCGATGGAGCAGACACTCGACACGCTGCCGGTGGATGAGTTTCCGCCCACGCCGTTGACCAGCGGCAAGGTGGTCCCAACGGACGCCACCTTCCGCGACAGTTTCCGGCAGGCGCTGGACTGTTGCAGTGACGATGGCAGCCGGCACGTCATCCAGCACGTCTGCCTCGACACCCGTTACGCCGAGGGTCACTACCTCGCGGCCACGGATGGCCGGCATCTGTTCTCGGCCAACTCGTTTCACTTCGACCTCAAGGAGCCGGTCCTCATTCCCAACCAGCCATTCCTGCGCTGGAACAAGTTCATGGAGGACGGCGTTGGCGAGTTGAGCCTGAAGCCCAAGAGCAAGACTGAAGGGCCATGGGTGCAGCTCAAGTCCGGCCAGTGGACGTTCACCGCCAAGTCCCATGACGAGGAGTTTCCGAAGTGGAAGAACGTCGTCCCGGCCCCCAACAGCAGCCGCACGCGCATCCAGTTCGACAGTCAGGCGGTGGAAACCTTGCTCGCCGGTGTCCCGCGCCTGCCTGCCTCCGACGACTACCTCCTCGCGGTGACGATCGAGGTCGTCGGCAACCGTCTCCACGTCAAAGCCCGAGCCAAGGATGCGAAGGACTGGACACGGCTCACCGTGGATGGCGCTCGGGTCCTGGGCAAAGCAGTCAACGTCAGCCTCAAGCGTGAGTATCTGCTCAAAGCCCTCCGCTTCGGTCTCACCACACTGGAGATCGAGAACGACCTGTCGCCCTTGGACTTCTACGACGGCGGCCGGCGCATGATCGTGATGCCGGTGCGTGCTGACGGCGCACCTCAGCCGACCAGCACGCCCGCCTCGCAGCCGCCGGTTGCCACGTCCGCTCCCAACGCGCAAACCAACAACCCGCCGGTGAGTGAATCCACTTCACCAGCACAACCGCAACCAACCAGCACCATGCCGAAAAACACCGAAACCAACCCGACCGAAACGCCCGTGACCGAAACCTCCCCGGTGAAGGCTGTCATCCAGCACATCGAGAACATCAAGGAGTCGCTGAAGGGCGTGCTCCGTGAGTTCGCCGATGTCCTCGACGACCTCAAGCAACTGGAGAAGGAGAAGAAGGCCAGCGACAAGGAGATGGAGTCCGTGCGCGAGAAGCTGCGCGAGATCCAAGCCGTTCGCATCTAGCCAGGCCAGCCAACGGGAGGGTTCACTGCCATCAAACCGCAGTGAACCCTCCTTCGCTTTTCACGAAAGGAATCCCGTGCGCAACCGCAACAACGAGCTGGTGGGTTACGCCCTGCTCGCGTTCTTCGCCGCCATCTTCATCTACAACACCTGGCAGTTCATCATCGGTGCCCTGGCCTTGATGGGCCTGTGGTATGCGTTCAACCAAAACGACAACAACCGCCGGCCGCCCCGCTGCCGGTAGCCAACCAACATGGAACCCCAACTACTCCCATTGCTCACCCGCGAAGGTGTGCTCATCAAAGTCAGCGTCCGCTTCTGGCGGGGCTGCAAGAAGCTCAAGGCCGAGGATATTGGCCTCAAGAGCAGCGACGTCTCTGACCGGCTCATCAGCCTCGGTCACAAACGCC
>CAIPBN010000265.1 GCA_903863315.1 uncultured Verrucomicrobiota bacterium
GCCGAGGCTGTCGCCGCACTCACCGACCCCGCGTTCGCCGCGATGACCGTGGCCGACTACGTCCGCGCGCGCGGCTACGGCGACGACTTCCTCCGCCTTTATCTCGTGCCCATGAGCGGCGCGGTCTGGAGCACGCCGCCCGAGCTGATGCTGGAGTTCCCCGCCGTCACGCTGTTGCGCTTCTTCCACACTCCCGGCTTCCTCGGCCTGCACACCCAGCACCCGTGGCTCACCGTGGACGGCGGCGCGAAGCAATACGTGGACAAGCTCCTCACCCCGCTCCGCGCGCAAAACGGCGTCCGCCTCAACGCCAAAGTCACCGCCGTCCGCCGCACCGCCGACGCCGTGGCCGTCACCACCGCCGACGGACGCACCGAGTCCTTCGACCGCGTCATTCTAGCCGCCCACGCCGACCAATCCCTCGCCCTCCTCACCGACGCCGATGCCACCGAGCGCCGGCTCCTCGGCGCGTTCCGCTACCAGCCGAACCTCGCCACCGTCCACACCGACGCCTCCGTGATGCCCCGCACGCGCCTCGCGTGGTCCTCGTGGAATTACCGCGTCGAGCGCACCGCCGATGGCCGCGAAGTTCCCGCCACCATCTACTGGATGAACTCGCTGCAAGGCGTCTCCGACCGCGAGAACTACTTCGTCTCCATCAACGGCGCGGACCAGATAGCACCCGAAAAAATCCTCCGCCGCATCGAGTATCACCACCCGCTCTTCAACCTCGCCGCCACGCAAGCGCAGGCCGAACTCCCCTCGCTCAACACGCGCCCAGCCAACCGCGTCTTCTTCGCCGGCAGCTACTTCCGATATGGCTTTCACGAAGACGCCTTCACATCCGCGCTGGATTGCAGCCGGGCGGTGAGTGGGGCAAGGATTTGGGAGTGAGCACTGCAAATGCCCGGAGCACCGAGCATCGCTCGGCAGGACAAGCTTTCGACAAAGCCGAGCAATGCTTGGCATTCCGCTCCTGCCTCTACGACTGCTCCGTGATGCACCACCGCCTCGCGCCCAAGGAGCACCATTTCCGCTACGGCATCTTCCAGTTCTGCCTCGACCTCGACGAACTCGACACGCTCTCCGAACGCCTCGGGTTTTTCAGCCGCAACCGCCGTAATCTCTACCGCTTCAACGACAGCGACCACCTTCCCCCCCAGACGCCAAACGGCATCCCCCATCCCCTCTCCACAAAATCCTCCCTCCTCGCCTGGATTGCCTCCCAAGGCCTGCCGCTCCCCGCTGACACCCGCGTTCTGCTCCTCACGCACTGCCGCGTTTTCGGCTACATCTTCAACCCCGTCTCGTTCTACTTCTGCCTCGACGCCCAAGACCGACCGCTCTGCGCCGTAGCCGAAGTCGGCAACACCTTTGGCGAACAAAAGCCCTTCCTCCTGGGCCCCGAGCACTTCGATGGCGAAGGCCGCTTCCGCCGCATCGTGCCGAAACACTTTTACGTCTCGCCCTTCTCCGCGCTCGACCTCGCCTTCGACTTCAAGCTCCGCGTCCCCGGCGAGGAGCTGGACATCCACGTTGATGATCGCGAAGGCGACCGGCCCGTCCTCCTCACCGCCCTCACCGGCCGCCGCGTCCCGCTCACCGACGCGAACCTCGCGCGCCTCACCCTCAAGTATCCGCTCATCACCCTGCGCGTCATCACACTCATCCACTGGCACGCGCTGAAACTCTGGTGGAAGAAAGTCCCCTGGCACCGCAAGGCCGCGAACCCGCACCTCCAGCAAGGCGTGTTCAATCCCCACGAGTCGCCGCGCAACCGGCCATGAGCCATCCATTCTTAGGCGCGTCTTGGCCTGCATTGGAGGGTTTGCACTTTTTACCTTCCCTTTACCTTCTCTCCGTTGCGCTTCGGCTGCTTCGGGCTACCATCCACTCGCCCGCATGAGCACCAACACGCACCTTCGCCCGCCCGCCCGGCACACGCCCGCCCAAGCTGCCACACGCCCCGGTTTCTACCAGCGTGCCATTGAGGAAGCGCTCGCCAAAATGCCGCTGGGCTGCCTCGAAGCCACCTTGCCCAACGGCTCCGTCCGCCGCTTTGGCAACGCTCCGCAACCCACCGCACGGCTCCGTATCCTGCGCTCCGGCTTCTTCAAGCGCTGTGTGCTCTTCGGTGACATCGGTCTCGGCGAGGCTTACGTGGACGGCGATTGGGACACGGATGATTTGCCTGCGGTCATAGCGTGGTTCATCGAAAACGTCGAGCACGCCCCCGGCATGTCCGGCTCCCGGCGCAGCCCGCTCGCGCTCAATCTCCTGCGCGGCGCGAACCGCGTGAAGCACCTGCTCCGCCCCAATTCGGTGAAGGTCAGCCGCCGCAACATCGCCGAGCATTACGACCTCGGGAACGACTTCTACCGTCTCTGGCTCGACCCCTCGATGACTTACTCCTGCGGCCTCTTCGTCTCGCCCGAGCTCACGCTGGAGCAGGCCCAAACCGCGAAGTATGACGCGCTCTGCCGCAATCTCCGCCTCAAGCCCACCGACCACCTGCTCGAAATCGGGTCCGGCTGGGGCGGCATGGCCTGCCACGCGGCAAAGAATTACGGCTGCCGCGTCACCACGTTGACCATCTCCGAGGCCCAGCTCGCCTGGTGCAAGGAACGCTTCGCCAGTGAAGGCGTTGCCGACCGCGTGGAAGTTCGGCTCCAAGACTACCGGCACACCACGGGGCACTTCGACAAAATCGTCTCCATCGAGATGCTAGAAGCCGTTGGTGAGCGCTACGTGGATGGCTATTTCGCCCAGTGTGCGCGATTGCTCAAGCGCGACGGGCTGCTCGCCATCCAATACATCACCAGCCCGGACAGCCGCTACGACCAGTTCCGCAAAGGCGTGGACTGGATCCAGAAGCATGTGTTCCCCGGCTCGCTGCTGATGTCCGTGGGCCGCGTCACGCAGGCACTGTTGCGCGGCACGGACCTGCATCTGCACAACCTCCACGACATGGGCCACCACTACGTCCGCACGCTGAACGAGTGGCGCACCCGCTTCAACGCGCATCATCCCGAGCTGCGGAAACTGCGTTTCGACGACGCGTTCATCCGCAAGTGGAACTACTATCTGAGCTACTGCGAAGCCGCCTTCGCCCAGCGCAATATCAGCGTGGTGCAGGCGGTCTATACACGCCCGAACAACCGCACGTTGATGTAAGCAAAGTAATGGAATGGCTGAGGGATTGCAGATTGTCCCCGCCGCCCATCATCACTTCACCGCTCCGCCATGCTCCCCCTCCGTGCCGCCGCCGGTTTCGTGCTCGTCGCCATGCTCGCCGTGACGACGTGGGCCAGCCTGCAATTCCCGCTGTGGAAGACGCCGCGCGAAGTCCTCACGCACCCGTGGTTCATCGCCACGCTCTTCGACACCTACTTCGCCTTCCTGACCTTCTACGTCTGGCTCGCCTACAAGGAGACCTCGAACCTTGCCCGCGTCCTCTGGCTCCTCGCCATACTCCTGCTCGGCAACATTGCGATGGCCATTTACCTGCTGCGTGAACTCTTCCGGCTGCCAGCGAATGCGACGATGGAAGACCTGCTGCTCCGGCGGAAGCCCCCGCAAACCGCATGACACCCTGCCTTTCACCAACGCGCTCGAAGTCCTGCCACATCTTGGACTGCGGCGGCAAGCGCAGCGCGACGCCGCCTTGCCGTCCTGCGGAGCGGTCCTTCTTAATGGCAACGACTCTGTTCTGCTCGGCAGGAAACCAAAGCGCCGTCGCCGCTACGCTCTGCCGGCGCAGTCCAAGACGCGCGTCGTCCACGGAGCGCCGGTCTCCGACCCGGCGCGAGCCTCGTCACTCCGCAACGCCGGGTCGGAGACCGGCGCTCCACCTGCCATGATGGCTGCGCTCACCTTGCTCGCCGCTGCGCTGGTGTTTGTCGTCATCGAGATGACGGCAACTTGGCTGGTCGCGCGCAAGCTACGGAACAACGGCATCGTGGACATCGTGTGGTCTTTTGGTTTCGGCCCACTTGCCGTCCTCGCACTTTTTGTAACACCGCGCTTGGCTGTCAGCAGTCACGCGGTCATTAGATGGGAAGCTATCACCGCACTCGTGCTTATCTGGAGTTTGCGACTTGGCACACATCTCCTCGGGCGTGTTCGCTCCCACCATCCCCATGAGGACGTTCGCTATGCGAAGCTGCGGGAAGAATGGGGCGCAGCCACCGACCGCAAGATGTTCGGCTTCTTCCAGCTTCAAGGCGCGCTTCAGGTCGTGCTGTCACTCCCCATCTTTCTGGTCCACCTCGACTCGACCGGCACCGCGAATTACTTCGGTCTCGGATTGACCGGTTGCGTCGGGTCGTTGCTGTGGCTCCTCGGCCTCCTCGGCGAATCCCTTGCCGACCGCCAGCTCGCCCGCTTCCGCGCGGACCCGGCGAACAAGGGCAAAGTCTGCCAGGCCGGCCTGTGGAATTACTCGCGGCACCCGAACTACTTTTTCGAGTGGCTGGTGTGGGTTGGCTACGCCGTCTTCGCGCTCGGCTCGCCGTGGGGCTGGCTGGGCCTCATCGCGCCCGGGCTGATGCTGCACTTCCTCCTCAACGTCACCGGCATTCCCATGACCGAGGAGCTCTCCCTCAAGTCCAAGGGCGACGCATACCGCGACTACCAACGGACAACGAGCGCCTTCGTGCCGTGGTTCAAGAAGACAACCACGAATGAACACCAATGAACACGAATGCTTCGCTGTTCCAACATTAGTGTCCATTCGTGTCCATTAGTGGTTTCCCCCTCACATGATTGACTCCCTCCTCGAACGCAATCTCCTCCCCGACCCGCTGCTCCGCTTCGGCATCCGACGTCTGCTGGCGCAGCGGTTGCGCGAGGAGGACAAGGGCAGCGCCGAGGCGCAGCGGGCGCACTTGCAGGCGCTTATCGAGGAGCTGCGCTGCTCGCCCATCGCCATCGAGACGGCCGCGGCAAACGAGCAGCATTACGAGGTGCCCACGCGCTTCTACCAGCTCTGCCTCGGCCCGCGCCTGAAATACAGCGGCGCGCTCTGGCCTGCGGGCGTCACCACGCTCGCCGAGGCCGAGGAGCGGATGCTCGCGCTCTATGCCGAGCGCGCCCGGCTCAATGACGGCCAGGACATCCTCGAACTCGGCTGCGGCTGGGGTTCGCTCTCGCTGTGGATGGCCGAGAAGTTTCCCAAGGCTCGTGTCACCGGCGTCTCGAATTCGCGGACGCAGAAGGAGTTCATTGACGCCGAGGCGGCGCGACGCGGCTTGAAGAATCTCCGCATCATCACCTGCGACATGAACCGCTTCGACACCGAGGCCGGCGCGTTCGACCGCGTCGTCTCCATCGAGATGTTCGAGCACATGAAGAACTACCAGAGGCTAATGGCAAACGTCGCGCGCTGGCTGCGGCC
>CAIPBN010000266.1 GCA_903863315.1 uncultured Verrucomicrobiota bacterium
CGGGCGCGCTGGAGTTCCTCGGCTTCCTGCTGTTTGCGGGCGGCGTCCGCGTCCTTGAGCAGTCGCTTGCTCTCCTCCAGCACGCGGCGGCTCTCGGCAATCTCCGCCTCCGCAGCCAGCCTGGCGCGCTCTTTTTCCTCGGCAGCCTGCCGGATCTTGGCCTGACGTTCAGCTTCGACGGCGGCACGCTCCGCCTCAGCCTCGGCCTTCCGTTGGGCGGCCAGTTGAGCCTGGGCCTGACGCTCCGCTTCATCAGAGGCCTTGCGGGAGGCGATGGCGCGCTTTTCCGATTCCTGCTTGCTCAAACGCGCCTGCTCGGCGGCCGCGCGCGCGCTGCATCTCCTCCGCAGTCTGCTGTTCCCTGGCCTTGCGTTCGGCTTCCGCGGAAGCCTTCTGGGCGGCGATGGAAGCCAGCTCGGCCTTGCGGGCTTCAGCAAGCTGCGTCGCAGCATGCTTGTCGGCCGCCAGCTTGTCGGCCTTGGCCTGCTCAGCAGCCGCACGGGTGCGCTGTAGTTCAGCGGCGGCGGCGTTTTTGGCGCGCAGTTCAGCATCCCGCCGGGCGGCCCGGGCCAAATCTCCCGCCGACAACGCACGGCGTTGGTCTTCCTGCTCCAAGGCCTTGCGGGCCTGCTCGGCTTCCTTGAGCACGCGCTGGTTGTCGGCCAGCATCTTCTTCTGGGCTTCGGTGTCCGCCTTCTGCTGGGCCAGCCGGCTGGCCTCGGCATCGCGGGCGGCCTGCTGTTCGGAGGCGGCCTGGGCCTTGGCGTCGCGCTTCGCCTGCTCGCTGGCCAGCCGTTGAGCGGCGGCCTGACGCTCCGCTTCCTGCTTGGCGGTGACCACCGTTCCGGCGGTAGCGGCTTTGGTGCGCTGGGTGGAATCCTTCCTGGCTGACATCGCCAGTTCACGGGCGGCCTGGGCGCGGGCGAATGCCTCAGCGGCGGTGCCCTGATCGGTCACGGCGAGCGGGCGGGCTTGCTCCACCGGGAAGGCCGGGCGGACCGTGGGCTGCGTGAACTGCGCGGGCGCGAACTCGAATTGGACCGCCGCCGTCTGACGCGTGTCGCCGCGGAACTTGCTCCAAGCGTTGGCCGCGAGTCCTTCGGTGCCCTTCACCGCGTAGAAGCGCTTGTTCCAACTGCCGAAGTAAATGACTCCGCTGGGTGCCAGTGCGGGCGAGGCCGAGATGGCGGAGTCCGTGGCAAACTCCCACGCCTTCACACCGGCCTTCGTCACGGCGTGCAGGCTGTTGTCGTAAGAGCCAACGTAAATGGTGCCATCCGCGCTGATCGCCGGAGTCGAGCGCACCCAGCCCCCGGTGTTGTAGCTCCACAGCTTGAAACCATCCGGCGCAAAGGCGTAGAGCTTCCGATCATCCGAACCGATATACACCACGCCATCGGGACCCACCGCCGCCGAACCCCGCACCGCCGCCCCCGTCGCCGCAGTCCATTTCTTCGCCCCATTGGGTCGCACCGCATACACATGCCCGTCAAAGGACCCAAAATAAACCGTGCCATCCGGACCAATCGCCGGGGAGGAGTTCACCTGCGCGGCGACCTTGAACTTCCACTTCACCTTGCCCCAGAAATCCACGGCATACAGCACGCCGTTCAGCGAGGCGACATAGATGGTGCCATCCCGGGCCACGGCGGGCGACGAGACGATCGCGTCCTCCACGGAAAGCTCCCAACGCTTCATGCCCTCGCCGTTCACCGCGTAAAGCGTCTTGGCCATGGTGCCGAAGAAGACCGAGTTGCTCTGTCCCAACGCGGGCGAGGAAATGATTTTGCCGTTCGCCGAAAAGCGCCACTTCTCCAGTCCCTCCGCAGTGACCGCGTAAAGCCGGCCATCCAGCGAGCCCGCATACACCGTCCCGTCCGCGCCAATCGCCGGGGACGCCACCACCGCGTCACCCGTCGGGAACTCCCACTTGCCGTTGCCAAGCGGGTCGAAGGCGTAGAGCCGCCCATTGTCCGAGCCAAAGAACACCGTTCCGTCGGCGGCGATGGCCGGCGAGGACTGGATGGGATGCCCCGTGTAAAACTCCCACAACTTGGTGCCAGCCGGCTGGTCAAACGCGCTCCCCAGAGCCAGCAGAAGCAAGGCCAGGAGGAAGAATTTGGTGAAATGTCTCATGCGGATTGGTGGTTGAAGCGAACCCCGACCACCGTGCTTTGTTAAGTCCGCTCATTACCGCCCTCCCCGGGGACTTTTTCAAGCCATAACGCCTTGCAACCGACCCACGATCGGGCGTGTCCCTCCCTCGGTGCGGATCGGCCTCGCGCAGCTGAGCGAGAATTCCTGTAACAACCGACCCGTTTTGGTTATCCACGCATCAGCCGTTTGTCTTACACCACGCCAATTAAAGCCGTCCCGCCATCACTCTTCGTGAGCACGCGCTGGTCCGTGGTGCTCGCAGCCCAGGAGAAGTCGTCACCCGAATCGGCGGCGGCGCTGGAGACGCTGTGCCGCGCCTACTGGTATCCGCTCTACGCCTACGTGCGCGGCTCCGGCCATTCGCCGCACGATGCGCAGGACCTTACGCAAGAGTTTTTCGCTCGACTGCTGGCGAATGATTACCTGCTGGCGGCCAACCGGGAGAAGGGCCGCTTCCGCACCTTTTTGCGCGTCTGCATCAAGCGCTTCCTCGCCAATGAATGGGACCGCCAGC
>CAIPBN010000267.1 GCA_903863315.1 uncultured Verrucomicrobiota bacterium
AGGACCGCGAGGAGGATGAGCAGCACGTAGCGGTTCCAGAGGTCCACCGTTTCCACGCGGGTGACGGGGACCTTCTCCAGGTTTTCCAAGGCCTGCCACGTCGCCGGGTCCGCGCGGTTGAGGTAGTTGCCGCCGGTGTCGTGGGCGATGCGGCGGAGGCTGGCCTCGTTGATGCGCAGGTTGCCCAACTCGGCGTTGCTCGTCTCCACATCGAAGGGGATGAGCGTGTCGGCGACCGCCTTGTCGTCGGCCACCACGCTCGCAGCGACCTTGTGCTGGCCGGCGAGCGTCGGCTCGAAGCGTGCCGTGTATGTGCCCGGCTCGGCGGCGTTGGGGGCGAAGTCGAGTGGCAGTTGCTTCCCATCCGGCAAGGTCACGCGCGCTTGCACCCGCGCCTTGGGCAGGGGCTGGGCGACACGGACCTCCGCGCGCAGCACGACGGTCTGCCCCGGCTCGTAACGGCTACGGTCCGGCTCGACGTGCAGGCTGACGTTCCCGCTGCTGGTGCGAAGCGGGGCGAGCGCGCGCAGGGTTTGCTGCCAGAACACCTGGAAGGGCGTCGGGCCTTCCGTCGCGGTCGAGAACATCTGCCACTTCCACAGCGTGTCGGTGGCGATGAACAATACGCGGCCCCGGCCCACGGTGTGTTCCGCCATCAGGATGAGATTGCCGTAAGGGTTGGCCAGTTTGGTCGCCTCGGCGAGCGCGGTGGCGGCCGGCTTCTTCCGCAGCGGTGGGTAAATCTGATCCACGGGCGGCAGCGCGCCCCAGTAGGCGTCCGGAGCGCCGTTGGGCGCGGCGAAGAACGGCGAGGCCAGGCCCTCGGTCGTCACGCGCACCGGCACGGGACCGGGCACGGGCGCGGCGGACTCGGTGGACAACTGCACGGGCAGCAACGCCGCCAGCGCCGGATGCGCGGCCATCTGCGCGAGGTTCGGCCCGCCGATGACGATGAGCGACTTGCCGTCCTCCTCGACCAGTTGCTGGAGCACGTTCGCGAAGCCGCGCGGCCAGCGGCGCGGGTCCGCGCTGCCGAGCACCAGCGTGTCGAAGCCCGCCAGTTCCGCGCGCGATTGTGGGAAGCCCGTCACCTTCGTGCGCCGGTCGGGCTCGGCAAGCTGCACGAACGCACTTTCACCGCGCGAAAGAAACGCGGTGAGCGTGAAGCTCGGGTCATCCTCAAAAATGCGGCGCAGGAACTTGAACTCCCAGCGCCACGCATCCTCAAGGAACAGCACTTCGTTCCGCGCCCCCAGCACCTGCACGCTGAACTTGCGGCTCGGGACGGCTTCCGATCCACCGGCAGGAGCGCCACCAACTTCAACGGCGTATTCCTTCAAGCCCGCCTCAGCCGGCTGGAAGGTCAGCGTGACGAGCTTCTCAGCTTGTCCGGCGGCGAAGGTGAACGGCTGTTGGGCCACCAGCTTGTCGCCATCCTTCAAATTCAGTGTCAGCGGTCGTCCCGCAAGGCCCTCCTGTCGCAGGGCCACGCTGAACCGCGACTCCGCACCCAGCAGCACGCTGCGCGGGGCCTGCACCTGCGCGATGCTGACGTGCGCCGCCTCGGCGCCGCCCCGCGCAGTCATCGGTGCCAGGGTGTCCACGGCTAGTCCCAGTTCCCGCGCCACATCGGTCACGGCGCGTGCGCTGAAGTCGTGACCATCGCTGACCAGCAGGACACGACCGCCGGGCACCAGCGGCGCGGACTCGCTGCGCTGCTGGCGGTAATGCTCCCAGGCGTCGGCCAGGCTCTCGGCGTAGTGCGTGGTGGTGCCACTGGCCGCCAGTGCCGGCAGATCCGCCGGCGTGATCGCCCGCGCGTGGCCGTCGAACGCGAACCACAGCACGTTCGGCCGGGCTGCCAGCTTGGTTTGCAGGCCGCTCTTTTCGAGCCATTGCATCGTCTCGGGCAGGCGGCCGTTGGGCGCGGCGCTGTCCGCAAGCCCCATGCTCTTCGAGGTGTCGAACAGCACGAGCACGGGCGGGCCTTCCTGCACGGTGCGGCGGAAGGCGACGATGGGCTGGAGCAGGCACAGCGCGAACACCGCGACGATGGCCACACGCAACGCGCCGAGCAGCAGAATCCACCGGCGCGGCAGGCGCTTCTGCGACAGCAGCAGCGAGCCGCGCACGAGCAGCGCGAGCAGCGCGAGGGTGATGAGCGCGACCAGCCACAACGGCAACACGGGCATCCAACTGATGGTCACGACACCACCTCCGCCTTGGTTGTGGGGGCGAGGATGCCGTGTTGCGCCACGGTGGAGCCGGCCACCGCCGGGTTCATCACCGGGCAAAGCCGGTGGACAAAATACATCTCGGCGCACAGCACCAGCGCGCCCAGCGCGAGGAGCCACGGCCAGAGCAGCACGCGGCCGCCCGCGACCGCCGCCTCGGGCTTAGCACCGGGGTCTGGATGGATGATGTCGAACGTGGTCTTGCCCCACCAGGCGCGGAGGGTTTCCGTGTCGGCCTTGTTCACGGTGCTGTCGCCCCGGCCGGCATGCACGATGAAGTTCAGCCGCGTGCTGCCGCTGTCGCCGCTGGCCCGCAGCGAATACACGCCGGCCTCGTCGGCGGAATCGAGGCGCACGGACAATTCATTACCAAGCGGCTGCAAGATGGGTGTCAGCGTGCGCCCGCCGGGAGTGGCAAGGGTGGCAGTCGCGTTCTTGCCAAGGCCGGGCAGGACGAACGACACCAGGTCGCCGGCCTGAAAACTCCGCGCGAGGCGGGCGCGGGTGAGCCGGTTGAGCATCTGGTCCAGCAGCGGCACAAAGCTGTTGCGGCGCGGCAAATCGCTCCATTCGTCGTTGGCGGTGGAGTTCACCACGAGCACGCGGCCGGCTCCGAAGGAGTGTTCGAGCAGCGCGGGCGCGGCGTCGCCGAACCACGCGAGCACTTGGCTGGGGCTGCCCGCCGGGGCATCGCCGAACGTGTAGAAGGTCCGCGCGCGCACGCGGGCGAAGTCGCCAAACGTCGGGTCCTGGAGCGGCGTGAGCAGCGGGTGCGTCCAGTCAATGCGCGTGAACTGCGCCATGCTGCCCTGATTGATTTGGAGCAGCGCACGCGGCAGCAGGCTGCCCGTGGGGCGTGAAGGGTTGTGCAGCTTCGTGTTGTAGAACGGCGGCTGCACGGCGGGGCCAAGGAACAGCAGCAGACCCGCGCCAGCTTGAACGCGGTTTTCCAGCGCGACCAGCCGGTCGTCGGAGAGATGCGCGACATTCGCCATCACCACGACATCGGCGTTGGCAAACTCGCCGGCGGTGACAGCTTCGGGTCGGCGGCGCGTGACCTGGGTCGCGCCGGCTTCGCCCTGGCTGAGGACTTCCAACGCCATGCGGAGGTGGAAGCCCGGCTGCAACGCCTCGATTTGCGTGGTCTCGGGTTCGAGCAGCAGCACGCGGACGGCGGCGGCCCGGGCGTCGAGGTTCAGCCAGAACTGGTCGTCGTCCGGCAGCGCGTCTCGCGGTTCGAGCACCAGCTCGGCCACCTTGCCGGTGGTGTCGTAATCGGCGGGCACGGGCAGGCTCACTTCCGCAAACGTGCCGGGAGCCAGCGTCACCTTCTGGAACACGTCACCGAGTCCGGCCAACTGCTTCACACGCACGGTGCGCTCCTGCGGCTCGTTGCCGGACGCGCCGACGCGGGCGTGCAGGTAGCGCTTGCCGTCGGACTCAATAGGCCGCGCGTCGGCAATCCACGCGTTGCGCGGCGCGGAGGGGCCGACATCCACGATTTGCACGGAGACGGGAACGGGCAGGTTTTCGAGGAAGCCGGCGACCGCGCCCTGCGACCAACTGCCCTGGTGGTTGTCCGTGAGGAAGAAGAGTTCCGCGCGCGTGTTTGGGCGCGGGGTGGCGAGCATCGGGCGGAGGACGGCCAGGGCGGAGGAAAGGTCGGTGTCACCAAGGCCGGTGCGGGCGGCTTCGAGCCGGGCGACGTAGCGGGTCGGGTCCTCTGCAAGCGGGCCGAGGGCAACGGTCTTGTTCGCGGTGAGCAGCACGGTGGCACGGTCACCGGGCAGGCCTTGGGCGAGCAGGGCACGGGCGATTTTCTTGGCCTGGACGAACGGCGAGTCCTTGCCCGGCTGCTCGTAGTTCATGCTGCGGCTGACATCGAGGACGATGAAGCGCTCGGTGAAGTGGCGGCGGCCGCTGGTCGAGAAGATGGGCTTGGCCAGCGCGAAGACGAGCAGCAGCAGGAACGCCGCGCGCAGGAGGAAGAGCAGCACCTGATGCCACTGGATGCGACGGGAGAGCTTGTGCTGCGACGTGCGCAGCCAGCGCAGGCTGCTGAAGGGCATCGTGCGCACGCGCTTGGGCTTCAGCAGGTGGATGATGATCGGGATGGCCAGCAGCGCAGCGGCGGCGAGGGCGAAAGGTGCGAGGAGGGTGAACATCAGCGGGGAAGCGGATTGAGGACCACAGAGACGCGATGGACACAGAGAAGAATTTTCCTGTTTCTGTTCTCTGTGTTCATCGTGTCTCTGTGGTTCAAGAGTGTTACTGGGAAACCACAACCCGCTTGATGCCTGCCAGCATCGTGGCTGCATTGAAGTTCAGAAGCAGCCCCTGTTTCCAGCCGCCTTGACGGAGGCGGCTGACTGCGGCTGCGGTGTGAACTTTGGTGATGGAGTCCGCGCTGACGGGAAACACTGGAACCTGTCCAGCGACCAGCAGGGGAACCTTGGCCCGAGCGGACAGTGGCGTGCCATTCAATGTGAGTGGAATCTCCAAACCAGCTTGAAAAGCCAGCTTGCGGCCGCTGAGTTCATGGCAAAGGCAGGCCAGATAGGAGCTGTCCAGCAGCCCGGGACCGATGTTGCGATGCACTTCAACAGCGGCCATCACGATGGCTGCGGAAACGGGGTCGAACGCCTTCCCGGAGTCAATCTCAGTGGGATTGATGGCCGACGGTGAAGTCCAGAAGCGGGACTCAGCCTTGCGGTGAATGCCCTCCTTCAGCACGGCGACGTTGAAATTAATCAGCAAGCCCAAGGGATGACGACCGATGCGTTGGTAGGTCAGCAACTGCGCCTCATGCACTCCCAGCACAGCCGCCACGGACTTGAGTTCAATGGGGAGCCGTTCTTCAACTAGCAGGTCCAGGCGATAGCCGCAGTCCAGGCGAACGCCCTTGTAGGTAAGCGGCAGCGGCACCTGACGGTGGTTCTCGATGCCCTGCTGGGCGAGGAGCAATGACAGCGCCTCCTCATAGGCAATCTCATCCAGCGTCGGTCCAAGCTGACGATGAACCTCAATCGCAGCGCCGATGACCGCCCCAGTGAGCTGGTTGTCTTGGCTGATGTTCACGGTAATGGCTGGGAAATTGTGACCACAGAGACGCG
Organism: uncultured Verrucomicrobiota bacterium; assembly: GCA_903863315.1. Classification (GTDB taxonomy): domain Bacteria; phylum Verrucomicrobiota; class Verrucomicrobiia; order Limisphaerales; family SXTU01; genus SXTU01. The sequence continues at coordinate 5,348 of CAIPBN010000267.1, forward strand.
ATGAACACAGAGATGGATTCCCTGATTTTTCTTCTCTGTGTTCATCGCGTCTCTGTGGTCATCGCGTCTCTGTGGTCCAAAAGTCGGTCACCCGCGGAGTTTCGCGCGGCGGTGGAGGTAGGCGGAGAACGCCTCGTCATACGGCTGGCGCGTGTTCAAGGGCACGTAGTCGATGCCCGCCTCGACCAGGCCCTTGCGGAAGAGGGCGCTTTCCTCGGCCAGGTTTTGCAGGTAGCTCTCGCGAATGGAGGCGGGGTCCACTTCGAGCTCCTCGCCAGTTTCGAGATCGCGGAAGACGGTCGCGCCATCGAAGGGGAACTCCACTTCGGTCGCGTCGCGGAGCTGGAACACGATGACATCGTGGCCGTGGCTGCGAAGGAGGCGGATGGACTTGAGCGTCTCCGCCGGGTCGTCAATGAGGTCGCTGATGAGCACGATGAGCCCGCGGCGCTTGAGATTGCGCACGAGGGCGCGGAGGCTGGCGGCGAGGTTCGTCTCGCCGGTCGGCGGGTTCGCGGTCATCACCTGAATCATCTGGCGCAGGTGCGAGAGGCGCGAGCGCGGCGGGAGCAGGAGGCCGGGCTTCGCACCAAAGAGCGAAAGGCCGACAGCATCCTGCTGCTTGATGATGAGGTAGGCTAGGCAGGTGGTGAGGAAGCAGCCGTAATCCCACTTGGTCACCTTGCCGGTGCCGAAGGCCATCGAGGCCGAGCGGTCGAGGAGGATGTAGGCGCGGAGGTTGGTCTCTTCCTCGTAGCGCTTGATGTAGTAGCGGTCGGTGCGCGCGAAGACCTGCCAGTCGAGATACTTGAGGTCGTCGCCGGGGACGTATTCGCGGTGGTCGGCGAACTCGACGGAGAAGCCGTGGAACGGGCTGCGGTGCAGTCCGTTGATGAAGCCCTCGACGACGAGCTTAGCGATGAGCGGCGAGAGGGTGAACTTGTCGAGCAGCGCGGGGTCGAGGTAACGGCGCGGGTCGGGATTGCGGGAAACCTCCGTGATGACCTGCGGGTTGCCGCGCTGCACGACCTCGCGATGAAAGCGGTTCGCGACGCTGCGAGCGCGGGTGCGCAGGGCGTCCAGGAAGGACGGTGAAGTGCCGGGGGCGTTGGCCATGAAGCGCGGAAATCAGTTGCTCAACCGCCCGCTCACGACGTCGCGCGCTCGCGCACTTCCTTCAGCAGCCGTTCCACGATGCTGTCCGTCGTGATGCCCTCGGCCTCGGCGGTGAAGCTGGCGAGGATGCGGTGGCGCAGGACGGGCAGCGCGACGTGGCGGACGTCGTCACAGGAGACGTTCACGCGGCCGGCGAGGGCGGCGTGGGTCTTGGCGGCGAGGACGAGCGCCTGGCTCGCGCGCGGGCCGGCGCCCCAGCCGACTTGTTCCTTGATGAAGGCCGGCACGCCCGCCTCGTGCGGACGCGTCGCGCGCGCGAGGTCCACGGCGAAACCGGTGACGTGACGCGAGACGGGAATGCTGCGGATGAGCTGCTGGTGCGCCTGGAGCGTCGGACCGTCGAGGAGCGGGCGCACGTCGGCGTCGGTGTTCATCGTGGTCTGCATCACAATGCTCTCCTCCTCGTCGAGTTTGGGATACTTGATGAAGGTGTTCATCAGGAAGCGGTCCTTCTGCGCCTCGGGCAGTGGGTAGGTGCCTTCCTGGTCAATCGGGTTTTGCGTGGCCAGCACGAAGAACGGCTGCGCGAGCTTCCACGTCTGGCCGCCGGCGGTGACCTCGCGCTCCTGCATGGCCTGAAGCAACGCCGCCTGCGTCTTGGGCGGCGTGCGGTTGATTTCGTCGGCCAGGACGATGTTGCTGAAAATCGGGCCGCGCACGAAGACGATCTCGCGCTTTCCGGTCTCGTGATTCTCCTCGATGACGTTGGTGCCGACGATGTCCGAGGGCATGAGGTCGGGTGTGAACTGGATGCGCTTGAACTGGAGCGCCAGCACGCGGGAGAGCGTGCTAATCATCAGCGTCTTGGCGAGGCCGGGCACGCCTTCGAGGAGGTTGTGGCCGCCGGCGAAGATGGTGGTGAGGAGCTGTTCGAGCACCTCGCGCTGGCCGACGACGACCTTGCCCAGCTCGGCGAGCATGGCGTCATGGCAACGGTGGAGTTCCTGGATTTTCTTTTCGATGGGTTCGCTCATGGGTGGGTTCTTCGTTGGAAATACGGACAAAGCAATGTGTTGTCGATTGGCTTGAGATTGTCTCGGGCCGCGTCTTCGCTCGCTACGAAATCTTGCCCAATCGCACTCGATGGCGTAAGCAAGCTGCATGAGCACCATTGAACTTGCCGTCCAGCGGGTTGCCGGTCTCGACGAGTCTCATGCCGCCAAGCTCCTTGCCTGGCTCGACAGCCAACAAGCAGCCCAGCCCGCCCTGCCCCAAGAGCAACCGCTCGGTGCGCACGCGATGATTGGCTTCGCGCTCCGCGATGGCCGAGCTCCACGAACGACGGCTGACTGGATGAAGGAACTTCGCGAGGGGGACGCGGACTAGTATGGCGTGGGTAGTGGACACCTGCCTGCTCATCGACATCGCCGATGCCGACCCGCAGTTTGCTTCCGGCTCCGCCGCGCTGTTGAGCGCCAAGCGCAGCGATGGGCTGGTGGTGGCACCGGTCAGCTACGTCGAGTTGGCTCCGGTGTTCGGCGGCGATGTGGCCCAGCAGGAACTCTTTCTTCACCACCTGCAAATCTCTTGGTCGCAGGATTGGAGCCGCGCCGAGACGTTGGCGGCGCACGCTGGCTGGCATCGCTACGTGCAGGCGAAGCGGCTTCTTCGCACCCCCAAACGCCCGATGGCCGACATTCTCATCGGAGGATTCGCGGAGCGGTTCGATGGCTTGCTGACCCGGAATGAAGCGGATTTCAGAAGTGTATTCCCTAACCTGCGCATCTTGGTCGCGTGACGGCGTCCGCAGGGCGGCACTGGCTTCGGCAATGTGCTGAGTTTCCTGTTCGATGGAGTCGCTCATGGGGGCCGGCTGAGTGAAGGGAAACCTTGCTGGTCAGGCGTTGGCGTTCCTAGATTGGAGACGTTTCTGAAGTTCAGCAACGGTCAGCGGCGGGGAGGTTCGGTGGAGCATCGCATGACAATTCGGGCATACGGGAATCAAGTCTTGCTTCGGGTCAACGGCGTAGCCGCTTTGAACTTCGCTGAGTGGCCGAGTGTGGTGGACGTGGATGAAGCCATTGCCAAGCTCACCGTAGGCCGCGCCGAAGTCGAAGCCGCACACCCGGCAGACCGCGCCGAAGTGAGTGATGCAGGCGCGCCGAGCGGCGGCGTCCCGCTCGTAGGCGTTCACGGTGATACGGCGTAATGCTCCTTCCCAAAACCGCTCGGCAGCACGCACCTCATCGGCAAGGACGATGGGTGAGTAACCACGCTGGGTGAGGAAAGCACTCCACAGCTCCTCTAGCTCGGCGGCGGCAGCCGGAGGAATCGTGATACCACTAGCCCGTGTCTCCCATTGAACGCTTGCGAGTGCCCCTGAATCGAGGCGGGAGCGTGGCAAGATCGGCTCCTTGTCGGAGTTCAGTAGGATGTCGAAGCGGGCAAAGACGTAGAGCGCAGAACTTCCGCTCTTTGAAAAGTGCGCGTCAAGAAATGGCTCCTCAGATGTTACGACTCCGGATGCGACGATGCCGCGTGGTTCCAAGCCTTGCCGTAAGAGGAAGACGCGGTCGCCAGCGCGAAGGCGTTTGCTCCGACCGCAGCTCCATCGGTCATCGAGGAAGCCCTGCTTGAGGGTGCGAGCGTGGTCGGCGTCAAGCGTGTCCCACGGCCAAAGCTTCGGATTCCAGGTTAAGAGGAAGGTCTGCATTCTAGGAAGGGGCCCAAGTTGAAGCTCGGCTTCAATGACTCAAGGCATACGTGATGACGTTCAGCGCCACGCGCAGGGCGTCGGTGGGTTCGAGGCCCTTGGCGTAGGCGTTGGACTCGCGGTTGAGCGCGCTCTGGAAATCGAACGGCGTGTAGAGCACCGCGAGCCGCTGGTCGAGGAAGAGGCCGTGGAACTCCGGGTATTCCAGCGCCGGGTCGTCGCGCAGCGCGGGCGCGGTGAAGGTGACTTTCTCCAGCGGATTCCAGCCGGCGGTGAAGATGGGGTGTGTGGGCGGGAGTTTCAGGAGTTCATTTTTGCCGAAGACTTTTTTCAGCTCGCGCCGGAACGCGGTGTCGAACGGCTTCAGCCCTGCGCCCGCGCTGGCGACGAGCATCCCGCCGCGTTCGAGATAGCGGCGCAGGCCCTCGATTTCCTTGGAGGTCAGCTCGAAGTCGTAGTGCCCGGTCATGAAGAGCAGCGGGTAATTGCCGAGTTGCGGGTCGTCGAGCGCGATGCGGTG
>CAIPBN010000268.1 GCA_903863315.1 uncultured Verrucomicrobiota bacterium
CGCCCCGACAGCCCGCGCACCGGCGCTTACAAGAAGATGATGGAAACGGGCCGCGACCTGCACGAAGTCCACGCGCTGATGGCCCCGCGCCCCTTCCTCGTGAGTGGCGGCAGCGAAGACCCGCCCAGCCGGTGGATTCCGCTGAACCACTCCATCGCCGTGAACGATCTGCTCGGGACCAAGAACCGCGTCGCGATGACGAACCGGAAAGAGCACTCGCCCAACGAGGCGTCCAACGCCGCGCTCGTCGCGTTCTTCGAGCATTTCTTGAAGTCAACAAAATGACTGTGGCGGAGCTCACAGACCGCCGCCACAGACTCACTTCAACGGCACCTGTTCCTTGCCACGCAGGTAGGCGATCAGGTTCCGCACCTCGTCCTCGGGCAGCGCCTGGAGCAAGCCCTCGGGCATCATGGACAACTCGCTCTGCTTCAGCTTAGCGATGTCCGTGCGCGCGATGGTGAGCGACTCGTTGGGCGTGACGATGGTGACGGCGGTCGCGTCCTGCCGCGCCATGATGCCGGAGATGCTGCGGTCATCCTTCGTGTCGAGATTCCAAGTGCGGTAGTCGTTTGGGATCTCGGCGTTTGGGTCGAGGATGTTGTGCAGCAGATAGTCGAGATCGGCGCGGTTTGAGCCGGTGATGTCGGGGCCGACCTTGCCGCCGACGCCGTAGAGCTGGTGGCACTGCCCACAGGTCTTCGCAAACACGGCGCGCCCCTTGCCCAAGTCCTCCTTCTGCGCGCCGGCCTTTGCGAGGAGTGCCTTGTAGCGTTCCATCTCAGCCTTCTTGTCCGCCGTGCTTTCGCGCGCCGCGCCCCAGTGCTTGTCCAGTGCGGCGTTGAGGTCGGCCTGCTGGTAGTTGCGAAGCTGGCGCACGAGGTCGGCGGGCAAATCCTTCGCCGCGAGCTTGCCGGCGACGAGCGCGGTCACAAGAGGACGGGCGAAGGAAAGGCGCGACGCCAGCGTGCCCAGCGCGTCGCGCTTCTCGGCAGCGGTGAGCGTGGCCAGCAGTTCGAGGATGGCCGGCGGCGTCTTCGCATCGTCGTAGGCCGCCAGTCCACGCAAGGCCGCACCGCGCAGCGCGGGCTCCTTGAGCAACTGCCGCAGCGGCTCGGCCAGCGAGGCGTCCTTTGCCGCGACGAGCGCCTCCAGCGCGGCGAGCCGTTGCGCCGTGGGAGCCTTCGGGTCGAGCAACTGCTTGCGCATGTCCGCGAGCGCGCTCGCGCTGCCGAAGACGAGGGAAAGCTGCTGCACAAGTTCCTTCACCTGCGCATTGCCGCTCTGGCCCAGCTTGGTCGCGACCGCATCCCAGCCCACCGGAGCCTTCACGCCGCGCCGGCCCTTGAGGCCGTCGGCCATGCCCTTGAGGATGTCGAGCTGCACCTGGGCATCATCGGCGGACTGAAGCACCTGCACGAGGATCGGCAGTGCGTCATCGGACTGCGCGCGGACCGAGGCCAGCGGCAGGCAGAGTGCGAGGAACAGCAGGCAAAGGCGTTTCACGCGCGCACTTTGGGAAAGCTTCGGCATGGCGGCAAGCGCACTTTGGACACGCGGAAGCGCTACGACAACCGCACGAAGCGCTCCCACGCCGCGTTCCACTGCGCAGCATCGCGCGGCTCGTAGCGCACAGTCTCGAACGAGGTTCCGACCAGTTCGCGACCTGCAGCCAGCGACGGCAAGTGGCCGAGCGCGATGGCCTGCACGAGGATGTTGCCGATGGCCGTGGCTTCCGTGGGACCAGCCAGCACGGGCAGGCCGACCGCGCTGGCCGCGAACTGGTTCAGCAACGCGTTCTTGCTCCCGCCGCCGACGATGTGGAGCCGCTCGACTTGGATGCCGGCGAGTTCCTCCGCCTGGCGCAAGGTCCGGCGATATTCCAGCGCGAGACTTTCCAGCACGCATCGGACGAACTGCCCGGGGGTCTCGGGCACGGGCTGGCCACTCGCGCGACACGCGGTCGCAATGCGCTCCGGCATCGCGTCCGGGGCGAGGTAGCGCGGGTCGGCGGGGTTGATGAGCGAGCGGAATGGCTCGGCCTCGGCGGCAAGCTGGGTGAGCGTGGCGTAGTCGAAGTCCTGCCCTGCGCGCGCCCACTCGCGGCGGCACTCCTGCACCAGCCAGAGGCCGACGATGTTCTTGAGCAGCCGCACGGTGTTGCCGAAGCCAATCTCGTTCGTGAAGTTCAGCTCGCGACAGCGGTCGGTGAGAATCGGGGCGGTGAGTTCCAGACCGAGCAGCGACCAGGTGCCGGAACTAAGATATGCCCAGTTCGTGGAGCTGGATGCCGGGTGCTGGACGCTGGCGGGCACGCCGGCCACCGCCGCGCCCGTGTCATGCGTGCAGGTGGCGATGACTTGGATGTCCGTGCTCAAGCCCGCTTCACTGGCGA
>CAIPBN010000269.1 GCA_903863315.1 uncultured Verrucomicrobiota bacterium
AAGCTGGACAACCAGCCGTTCCCCGGGCTGGAGGCGTTTTACCGCTACGACTGGAAGGCTGGGAAAGATTGCGTGTTAAGTTGGGAACTGGCGGCGGCTTACCATTTCTTCCATTGGGAAAGGAACGGCGCGCCCGGATCGAGTGTGAACCTGCTCACCGACACCTTTGCCTTGAGCGGCGTGGACTTCTCCGGCGAGCCGATTCCTTTCAACGGCACGTTCGCGCCGGTCGTTGGCCGGCCCAACATCGGTAGCACCCCAACGCGCACAGAGGGAACCGCAGCCGCCTCCGTGGCGGGCCGACGACAGCTTGACCTGCACGCCGTGCAACTGCGAGTCGGCCCCTCACTGACCTGGGAGCCTAGTCCGACGTGGCATTTTGGATTTCAAGCCGGGCTCGCGTTGGGCACGGGGGTGTCGCAACTGCGCTATGCTGAGCAAATCACCGTGGCGGCTCTGGCCACGCCGGTCATTAGCCAGAGCGGACGCTCCTCGGATGCGCATTGCTGGGCGGGGCTCTTCAACGCGGTGCGGATTACCCGGCGGTTGGGAGAGCAATGGGACTGCCACATGGAGGTTCGTCATCTGCTGACAGACGCCATCCGCCACAATGGCGCGAATCGTTCGGGGGACATTAACCTTTCCGATGGCGTGGGCTTGGGGGCGGGCATGAGCTATCGGTTTTAGCCTGTCTCGCTACTGACTGCGCCGTAATCGAATTCAGCCAAGGGCCGGTCTCGTTCGAGGAATCCTCACGAGGAGGATGGCCAGAACGAATTGGGTGCTTGCGGCTGCGCAAAGCCTCGGTGTAAAACGCTCGCGCAAGTTCGGCCGACCCAAGGCGCCGACGGTTCTGAGATACGATGTCGAGCAGTCGATGTTGCATCTCAGGCTGTCTGGCGGTGGTGGTGAAGCCGGCTGTTTTGGATTTTGGTTGCCGACGTGGCGGAATTGGCAGACGCGCTAGACTCAAAATCTTGTGACCTTACGGTCGTGTGGGTTCGACCCCCTCCGTCGGCACCAAACCAAAGCAGCTTGGGATTGCGGCTTGCCTAAGCCGGTGGCGTCCCTACATTGCCACCATGCGTTCTCTAATTGTCCTGTGCCTGGTTTGCGGCCTCGCTCCGCAACTGGTTGCCCAGCCGCTGCTCGGTGGCAAGGCTGGCACCGGGGTTCGCTCACCCGTCAGCTTGGAGTTGAAGCTCGCCCAGGACCGGTTTCTACCGCGGGAAACCATGCAGCTGGAGATCCTCGTTCACAACTTGTCCGGTCAGCCGCTCACCTTGCGGCCGGAGGACGACTGGCTGGACGTCACGGTGACAACTGTGCTCAATGTCCAAGGTGAAGGCAGTCTGGTCCCCCGCCTGAAACCAGTGGTCATCTCCCAGCCCTTCACGGTCAACAACACCTTGAGCGCCAAGGCGACCGTGGACATTTCGCCCAGCTTTGATTTGGCGCGGCCAGGCCGCTACAAGGTGGTCGCCTCCATGAAATACTCCGCAGCGCGCCCCCCCTTCGTCTCCCAGCCGGTGATCTTCGAGGTCGTGCCCGGCTCCAAAATCTGGGAGCAGCAGTTCGGCTGGCGGGGGACCGATGCGGCGGACGTGGATGAGGTGCGGAAATACACCCTCCAACAGCTTACGAGCACCCAGCACCGCTTGCAGTTCTATGTAAGCCTGACGGATTCCGATGACAACATTCTGCGTCAGATCAGCCTGGGCCGGGCGAATGCGGCGGACCGCCCGCAAACCCGACTGGACCGGCTGAGCAATCTGCACGTGCTTCATCAAACGGGGCCGCGCTGGTTCACACACACTGTGATCAGCCCGAACGGTGAAGTCCGCATTCGTGCCACCTACGAGGCTTCGGATCCGACCCGTGCGCGGCCGGGTTTGAAGACGGATGACGATGGTCTGGTCAGCGTGTCCAGCGCGGTGCGCATTGCCAGGCCTGACGACTTGGTTCCAGCCAAGCTGCCTCCTCCTCCGGCTGCGTCAGTTGAGCGCCGCAGGCCGTAAGGTTCACTCGCGCGCCCGCTTCCCGTTGATGCGGCGTGGCGGGGATGCCAATTATTGCACAGCCCGTGCCAAGAACGGTAAATCGTTGGCCGAAGAGATGTAGTCTATTCGTCCAGTGAGCATTGAAATCCTGCACCGCCCGCGACGTTCCATGGCCATCTGGTGGATGGGCTGGCTTGTGGTCATGGGGACAGTGGCCGGCGCGGTGGCGCAGGCGGATTTCCAAGGCGCGACCCACATGGTGCCTTTCGAGGAGGACACCATCAGCTACAACAAGACTCCCTCCACGGGGCCGATTGCCCGGCTGCAGTCCCGGATCGACCGGGGAGAAGTGAAGTTGAAATATGACCCGAAGTCGGGGTGGCGTGATTCGCTGCTGGAGGCCTTGGCGATTTCCCCCAAATCCCAGACTCTGGTGTTTTCCAAGACCTCGCTCCAGCGTGAGCGGATCACCCCGGCGACGCCGCGGGCGCTGTTCTTCAATGACGACGTTTACATCGGCTGGATTCCGGGTGCGCCGGTGCTGGAGATCAGCGAGGTGGACGCCAAGCTGGGCGGGGTTTTCTACACGCTGGAACAAACCGAGACGGCCCAGCCCAAGTTTGTGCGGAACAACCAGTGTCTCGAATGCCATGCCTCAGCCAAGACCATGGGCGTGCCCGGCCATCTGATCCGGTCCTTCAAAACCGACGACCAGGGCATCATCGACCTCATCACCGGCGTGTCCGAGGTGAACCACCGCACGCCTTTCGAGGATCGCTGGGGTGGATGGTATGTCACGGGCACGCACGGAAAGGCCACGCATCGCGGCAATCTCCACGGCAAAGCGGCGTTTCAAATGGCGGAGGAGAAACCCAACTTCCTCGGCAACCTGACCAGCCTGAAGAAACTCGTGGATTTGGAGGGCTACGCCAGCCCGCACAGCGATCTGGTGGCGCTCATGGTCTTGGAGCACGAGGCACACTTCCACAATTTCATCACCCGCCTGCACTACGAAACCCAGATGGCGATGAGCCGCTACCAGCACATTCGTTATCTGCGCAGCATGGGGGAGGGCTTTTTGAAATACCTGCTCTTCACGGAGGAGGCGCCGCTCAAGGCGAGAGTGAAGGGAACCGCCGGGTTCGCCGACCACTTCGCTTCGCTGGGTCCCAAGGATCGCCGCGGCCGATCACTGCGGCAGTTTGATCTGGAGGCGCGCCTGTTCAAATATCCATGCAGCTTCCTCATCTACTCGGAGGCATTTGACATGCTGCCCCGGCCGATGCGCGAGCACCTGTTGCAGCGCCTCCACGAGATTCTTACCGGACAGGACACGTCGCCTGAGTTTGCCACTCTGTCGCCCGAAACCCGGCGGGCAATCCTGGAGATCCTGCGGGAAACAAAGCTCAACCTGCCGGACTACTGGCGGGCGGAAAGCGTCAGCGGGGCACGTTGAGGATCAAAGGCAGCCAGTCCAACCCGCGGACTGCCACGGTGGAGTGTCCGTGCCCGATCAGCGATACGGCTGGTGCAGTTCGACCTTGGTGGACTTCTTCGTCCGCAGCTTGATGTTGAGCATCTCCACCATGACGCTGAAGGCCATGGCGAAGTAGATGTAGCCCTTGTTGACGTGCTGATGGCAGCCCTCGGCCACGAGCATCGTGCCGATGAGGATGAGGAAGGACAGCGCCAGCATCTTGATGGTGGGGTGCCGGTCCACGAAGCGGCTGATTTGCTCCACGAAGACGAGCATTACGATCATGGCCACGATGACGGCGGCAATCATTACTCCGATTTGTTTGACCATCCCGACGGCTGTGATGACCGAGTCCAGCGAGAAGACAATGTCGATCAGCAGGATTTGAATGATGACGCTGACGAAAGTGGGCGCGAGGTGGTTGGTGACGGAGCCGTCCTCACCTTCGAGTTTTTCGTGAATTTCCTTGGTGCTTTTGCCTATGAGGAACAGGCCGCCGAGCAGCAGTATGAGATCCTTGCCGGAGATGGCGATGTCCCAGTTGAAGACACGCGTGGACCAGAAGGGCTTGTCCAGGGACACCAGCCACGCCAGCGAGCACAGCAGGAGGATGCGCGTGATGAGCGCCAGCGAGAGGCCCACCCGGCGGGCCTTGGCCTGCGACTCCACCGGGAGCTTGCCGCTGAGAATCGAGATGAAGATGAGGTTGTCTATCCCCAGCACGATCTCCAGCAGTGTCAGTGTGAAGAGGCTGATCCAAATTTGCGGGTCGGAAATCCAGTCCATAACGACGCGAAGGGTAGGGGGCGGGGCGGGGCGTTTGCAAACCAGTATCGCGGAGGGGGCCACGCTTGACCGGCTTGCCATGCTGCCTGAATCCGGCACCCTTCCGGCATGAGCATCCCATTGCACCAGCTTCGCGCCGGCGTCATCGGCACCGGGTTTATCGGCCCGGTTCACATTGAGGCGCTCAAACGCCTGGGCGTGCAGGTCACCGCCATTTGCGGCTCCACGAAGAACGCCCGGGCCACGGCGGCGAAGTGGGGCATCCCCGAGGTCTATGGCGATTATGACTGCCGCACCCTCTTCCGTTCGCCGAACGTGGACGTGGTTCACATCACCTCGCCGAACAAGGTTCACGTCGAGCAGTCCCTCGCGGCACTCGCGGCGGGCAAGCATGTTGTCTGCGAAAAGCCGCTGGGCATGACTGCGACGGAAACCGCGAAGGTGGTCGCGGCAGTGAAGGGAAAGAACGCGCCGGTCTTCGCTGTGAACTACATGTGCCGCTTCTTCCCTGCCGTGCTCCAGATGCGCGCACTGGTGCAACGCGGCGAACTCGGCCAGATCATTCACGTGCAGGGCCACTTCTTTCAGGACT